>NZ_JBHWLR010000009.1:231929-261011 GCF_042731755.1 Promicromonospora sp. NPDC059942 | reverse complement strand
CTCCCCCCTTGGTTGTTGGTAGCCCTCTTTGTGTCTGCCCTCGCCCCAAAAAGGCCAACAGCCCCAGCACTCAACGAGTGGGGGGTGGGGCTAGGGAGTCCAGGACTTTGTTCAGGCCGTAGGTCCAGGCGTGGGCCGGGCTGGAGGGGGCGTTCATCGCCTTGCCCGCCGCGCCGCCGACCCGCTGGGCGAGCTGGTGGTCGTCGCCGAGGTACTCCGCGAGCCGCCCGGCCCACCGCCCCCAGAGCTCCGGCAGCTCGTCGGCCCGCGGGTCCGGCCGCTGGGCCCGGGCGGCCGCGCGGACGAAGTCGAGCACGAACGTGAGCGCTGCGTCGCGGGCGACGTCGTCCAGGGGCAGCGGGTCCAGCGCGTGCAGCTCGTGGTCGTACTTGGCGATGGTGCCGGGCCCGAACGCCGTGCGGTCGTCGTCGATCTCCAGCAGCCACGGGTGCTCGGTCAGGAGCGCGAGGTTCGTGTCGGCGACCCGCTGCACCCGGGTGCGCCACCCGGCACTCCCGTACCCGGGCCGCGGCATGCGCGCGAAGGCGGCGTCGGCCATCAGCACCAGCAGGTCGTCGCGGCTGTTGACGTGCGTGTAGACCGACATGGCCGAGACGCCCAGCACGTCGCCGAGCCGGCGGACCGTGACGGCGGCGAGGCCCTCGGCGTCCGCCACCGTGCCCGCGGCGTCGACCACCGCGCCCGTCGTGACGGCGGCCCGGGGTCCCCGCGCGCCGCCCCGCGGAGCGGCCGGGTGATCGCGCCAGAGCAGGTCGATCAGCTCGCGGGGCATCAGGTCTCCAGGAATCGGCGTGACGGGCCGGGAACATTCTGCAACCATCTTACGCCGTACAAGGTTATGAGATGCGAGGAGTCAGCTTGAAGATCACCGGTACCGCCCTGTCCCTCAACGTGCCCGACGTCGCCGCGTCGGCGGAGTTCGCGAAGCAGCACCTCGGGTTCACCGAGGCCATGTCGGACGACGGGTTCGTGTCCCTGCAGCACGACTCGGCCGGCGTCAACATCGTGTTCCTGCGGGTCGGCCTCGGCACGTTCAAGCCCGAGCGGATCGCCGGCCCCGCCGGTCAGGGTCTGCTGATCGCGTTCGTCGTGGACGACCTCGACACCGAGTTCGCCCGCATCTCCGCCGCCGGGGCGGAGGTCGTCACGCCGCCCGAGACCGAGCCCTGGGGCGAGCGGTACTGCCAGTTCGCCGACCCCAACGGGATCGTGTGGCAGCTCGTCCAGTGGGTCTGACCTGCCCCTGGCGGGTCTGATTTGTCCTGGCGGGTCTAACCTCCCCCTGGCGGGTCTGACCCGGACACTTTCCTTTGAGGCCCGACTTTCTTCGCTTTGACGCTGCTCAACGCGAAGAAAGTCGGGCCTCAAAGCGGAGCGTCGGATCCGACGTCCGCCTAGCCGTGCGCCCAGCCCGACCAGCGGGTCACCCGCACCCGGATCACCGGCCCGTCCGGGCGGCGCTCGCGGTACTGCGGGTACCGCGCGGCGAGCGCGTCCAGCGCCGCCTCCCGGGGTGCGCCGTCGTGCTCGACGGCGGCGACGCCGTCGGCCCGCACCCACCAGAGGTGTGCCCAGTCGTCGTCGTACCGGTCCGCGAGCAGGGCGACGTGCGGGTTCTTCGCGATGTTCCGCAGGCGCTTCAGGTCCCGTGTGGTCTTGGGTTTGTGGTCGACGGCGACGACGATCTCGTCGTCGGCGGCTGCCGGCACCGGACCCTCCGTGGTGCTGACCAGGGCGAACGTGACCGGCACGAGCTGGGGCACGCCCTCGGCGTCGGCCGTGGCGAGGTAGGCGTGCCGGGCCGCGGCGAACCGCGACCGGCAGACATCGGCATCGAGGCGCACGTCGTCATTGTGTCGCGTCGCAGGAGCCAGCCCTGGAACGGACCCGTCAGGCTGTTGCGCATAAGCAACGAATGCGGTTGCTGCCTGCGCGCGACCAGCAGAACTGACAGCCTTTCTCGGAACGTGGGGTGAGGGTGGGTTGCTGATGGACGGTGCCAAGCGCTGGCGGGAGACCCGGCATCGCGGTCTGGCGGTCGAGACGGCGGGCGGGCAGGACTCCTTCGACGACGGCGTCCGCGGCCTGCTCGATGAGATCAGGCGACGGTGTCGGGCCGAGACACGCCGGGACCTGACGTGGAGTCGACGAACCTCCGGGATCGTCGATGCTGGAGGCATGACGAACCACAGCCGGCAGCCTCGGCGGGTGCGCGACCTCGGGATCGTGGTCGGGCCGTTGCGCACGGGGCCGTTGAACGCGATCACCGACGTGCCCGGCGTGCGGGTGGGGCACACCACCATCGTGGACCCGCCGCGCCTGCACACCGGGGTCACGGCGATCGTGCCGGACGCCCTGGAGCAGGGCCGGGGCAGCCTGCCGTGCGGGCTGTTCGTCGGCAACGGGTTCGGCAAGCTGATCGGCGCCACCCAGGTCGCCGAGCTGGGCGCGGTCGAGACGCCGATCCTGCTGACCGCCACCCTGAGCGCGTTCCGCGCCGCGGACGCGCTGGTCACGCACGTGCTCGCCGGGCCGGGCCACGAGGACACGCGCACGCTCAACCCGGTCGTCGGCGAGACCAACGACGGCCGGCTCAGCGACATCCGGGCCCGGCCGATCACCGAGGCGCACGTGCTCGCCGCCCTCGACGGCGCGACGTCCGACCTGCCCGGCGAGGGCTGCGTCGGCGCCGGGACGGGCACCATGGCGCTCGGGTTCAAGGGCGGGATCGGCACGTCGTCGCGGGTCGTCGGCGGCTGGACGGTGGGCGTGCTGGTGCAGTCCAACTTCTCCGGCACGCTCACGGTGCGCGGCGTCCCGATCAGGGCGGACGACGGCGGAGCGCGCCCCGCCCCGGCCGGCGCCCCCGCCGCGGACGGCGCCGAACCGGCCGCCAACGGCCTCCAGCCCGAGGGCAACTCCTGCATGATCGTGATCGCCACCGACGCCCCGCTCGACGCACGTCAGCTCGGCCGCGTCGCGCGACGGGCCGTGTTCGCGATGGCGCGCGTGGGCTCCGACTTCGCGGGCGGCAGCGGCGACTACGCCCTGGCGTTCGGCACGCCGGGGGCGCCGTCGTCGGGCGGCGTGGACGACGGCGACCTGGACCCGGTCTTCGCCGCGACGATGGACGCCGTCGAGGAGGCCCTGCTCAACTCGCTGTTCATGGCGACCACGACCGTGGGGCACCGCGGTACGGCGACCGCGGTGCCCCACACCCTGGTGCTCGACCGGCTGCGCGCCGCCGGCGTGCTGCCTCAGCCCTCGGCGACGGGACCCGTCTCGTAGTCGGCGGACAGCGTGATCTCGACGTCGATGTCCCGCGGCTGCAGCTCGACCTGGGCGCCGCCGCCCGGGGCGGCCATCGCGCCGGCCCGCATGGCGTACATCGGGGCGCCGCCGCCGTCGTTGCCGCCCCGCAGGCCGGCCTCGTAGATCGCGACGGGCGCCACCGGGCCGAGGCCCAGCGCGTCGGCGTACGACTGGGCGCGCACCACGGTCTCCCCGGCGGCCTCGACGCGGGCCTCGGCCTGGAGCGCCTTGCGGGTCTCGTCGGTGAGGGTCCAGTTCAGCCAGTCGATCTCGACGCCCTCGACGTCCATGATGTCGGCGAGCCAGGTGGACAGGACCTCGAAGTCGCGGAACGTGACCGACAGCCGCGCGGAGGCGCGGAACCGCCGGATGCGCTGCTTGCCGCCCGTCTCGGAGTTCTTGACCCGGTCGTCGTAGACGTACGAGTGCACCGAGGCCGAGTCCCACTTCTCCGCCGCGCCCGACGCGACGTGCGCCTTGGCCTGGTCCACGAGAATCGTGTGGGTGCGGGCCACCTGCTCCACGACGTCGTTGCGGAGCGTGCCCGAGAAGGCGACGTGCAGGTTGACGGTCCCGCGCTCGGCGGGATGGGTGCGCTTGGCCTGGCCTTCGACGGCGATGCGAGTCATGTGCGGAGTCTGCCCACGATGCCGCGGACCACGCCACCCCGCCGCGCCGGACAGGGGATCCCCGGGCCCCGTCAGCCGATGGTGCCCTTGCCCACCGTGCCGCGGGCCAGCGTCGGTTCGAGCCCGCAGAACGCCCCGTAGCGCGCGGCCTCGGCCTCGATGGCCGCCCACACGGTGGCCGACGGCTCGTCCGTGAGCTCGACGGTGATCTCCACGGTCTGGGCCTTGAGCACCCGCGACCATCCGCCGGCGATCAGCCCGTCCACGGCCACCAGACCGGTGTACAGCCAGCGGCTCGGCATGCCGTCCGTGGTCAGGGAGGGCCAGCTCTTGAAGTCGTGGCAGAAGAACTCGTCGTACACCGAGAGCAGCCGGGCGGTGCCCTCCGGGGCCGGCTCGGGCAGGTCGCCGTCGGTCCAGAGGGTCAGGCCGGCGATCTCGTGGCGGGTCAGCCCGGCGTCGGCGACCGCGGCCCGGGCCGCCGTCTTGGTCAGGGTGCCCCACCAGGCGACGTCCTCCGCGCGGCAGGGGCCGTGCCCCCGCACGTACGCGCGCGCCAGGTGGACGCGGGCTGCGTCCTCGTCCCAGGACTTCTGCTCCGGCAGCAACCGGTAGGTGGCCTGCTTGCCGCGCATCGGGCCGCTCGCCACGATCAGGTCCAGCTCCGCGTGCATCATGACCTGGCCCAGGTGCCAGGCGTTCAGCGGGGCACCCTCGTCCTCGGCGAGCGCGACGCCGAGCTCCTTGCGCGTGCGCGGGCCGTCCGCCAGCGCGTCGGCGAGGACGGCGTGCCGGCGGGGGAGCAGCGAGTGGTCGAAGTCGTAGGACTTCTCCGTCGACGCCATGGCCTTGCGGACCCGGGGCGCGGTGGCCGTCATGAGCGGAGCCAGGTCCTCGGGGACCACGTAGTGCCAGGTGGGCCGCAGGATGTGGGTGCGCAGGATCGACCCGTCGGCCAGCGCCGCCTGCACCTGTTCGAGCGTGGCCGGCGCGGCCAGGCGCTGCGCCACGCCCCACGCGGAGGAGTGCAGCTCCTGCGACTGGACGGCGCCGAGCCGGGCGACGACGCGGGCCACCGCGCCGTCGTCGGCGGAAGGTGCGGGGTCCAGCGTGCCCAGGCCGACCGAGGTGAGCCGGGCCCGCTGGATCTCCCGGACCTCAGACGTAGTAGGCATCCCCACCGCCATGTCCCGCCGCTCGGGCGCGTCGGTGCTTGGCCAGGCTCCGGATCAGCATGATCACCCCGACCACGAACAAGATCAGCACCGGGATGATCGCGAGCGGGGCCAGGACGGCCAGGAACGAGACACCGATGCTCGTCGCGTCCTCCGCGGCGCTGACCACGGGCGCCGCCGTGCCGCCCGAGACCGTGTTGGCGACCACGCGCCCGCCGGCCTTCGCCGCGTGCGTGCCCAGCGCGAGCACCACGCCCGCGACGATCGGGATCCACTGGCCCGACTGCACGAACGCGCCCGGGTCCGTGACCGTTGCCGTCTCCGACATCGAGCCGGCGCCGAAGGCGATGCCGCCCGCGGTGGGGCGGATGACGGTCTGCACCACGTCGTTGATCGAGTCGAGCACCGGGATCTTGTCCGCGGCGAACTCGAGCACCAGGAGCACGACCAGGATCGCCATCACCCAGCCGTTCTCCAGCCACGCCCACGTGCTCGGCAGCTCCACGAGGTCCGTGAAGCGCGAGAGCACGCCGAGGAAGATGAGCGGGATCCATGCGTTGAGGCCCGCCGACAAGGCGAGTCCGCTACCGGTGGCAATTTCGAGCATGGCTCGAAGTGTTCCACGGCACACCGACACTCCGTGGGCGAAACGTGTCCGGTGTGCCCGATCTGTTATCCGTCTGTCACAGACGCCGTTTCTCCTGTGGGCGAAGGTCTGGAAGGGGCAGGCCCGTTCGTGGAAGAGTTGTCGACGACCACCGCACCGCCGCGCTGACCTGGAGGCCCGGATGATCTGGACGATCTTCGCCGTCGTTTCGGTCGTGCTGCTCGGCCTGTCGGCGGGGGTGTTCTTCGGGTTCTCGTCGTTCGTCATGAGCGGCCTCGCCCGCGCCTCCGACGAGGCCGCCGGAGAGGCGATGAACGGCATCAACGAGACCGCGCCGATGCCCGCGTTCATGAGCGTCTTCTTCGGCGCGCTCCTCGTCCCGGCGGCCACCGGCATCTGGGGCCTCGTCGACGGCCACGACGGCGGCCTCTGGATCCTCGCGGCCGCCGCGGTCTACCTGATCGGCACCTTCGGCGTGACGATGGCCCTGAACGTGCCGCTCAACAACCAGCTGCTCGCCGCCCACGACAAGGCCGCCGCCTGGCGCGCCTACTGGCGGCCCTGGACCGCGTGGAACCACGTGCGCACCCTCGCGGGGGTCGCCGCGACGGCGCTCGCGGCGGTCGGGCTGCTCTGACGGGTCGGCCTCCGGGCGGGGTGTCGGGGACAATCGTCAACGTGCCCGCCATCGACTTCCACCGCACCCTGCCCGGCTACGCGCCCACGCCGCTGCGTGACGTGCCGCGGCTCGCCGCGGAGCTCAAGGTCGGGCGGGTGCTGGTCAAGGAGGAGTCGAGCCGGCTCGGCCTGCCGGCCTTCAAGGTGCTCGGCGCGTCGTACGCGATCGCCCGCGCGCTGGGGGAGCGGTTCGGCCTCGCGACCGTCTCGCTGGACGCGGTGCGCGACGCCGTCCGCGGCACCGACGTCCGGCTGTACGCCGCCACCGACGGGAACCATGGCCGCGCCGTCGCCCATGTGGCCGCGCTGATCGGCGCCGCCGCGACGATCTACTACCCGCCGGGCATCACGCAGGCCGCCAAGAAGGCGATCGCGGCCGAGGGCGCGCAGACGGTCGAGTCCGACGGCGACTACGACGACGTCGTGGCCCGCGCCGCGGCCGACGCCGCGGCCGACCCGTCGGCGATCCTGGTGCAGGACACCTCGTGGCCCGGGTACACGGACATCCCGCAGTGGATCGTCGACGGCTACGGGACGCTGTGCGTCGAGGCCGACGAGCAGCTCGCCGCCCTGGGCGTCGCGGGGCCGGACCTGGTGATCGTCCCGGTCGGCGTCGGCTCGTTCGCCCAGGCCGTGGTGAGCCACTACCGCGCTCCCGGGGCCGACGGCGAGGCGGCCGGCGGCGGCACGCTGCTCGCCGTGGAGCCCGACCGCGCCGCGGGTCTGGTCGCGTCCCTGCGCGCGGGCCGGCCGGTCACCGCCCCGGTGGGGGACACGATCATGACCGGGCTCTGCTGCGGCACGGTCTCCGCGCTCGCGTGGCCCGTGCTGCGGGACGGGCTCGACGGCGCCGTGACCGTCTCCGACGACCAGGCGGCCGCCGCCGTCGACGACCTGGCCCGCTCCGGCGTCGACGCGGGACCGTGCGGCGCCGCGACGCTCGCCGCCGCCCGGCTCGTGCTGGGACAGCCGGGGTGGCGGGAGGCGATCGGGCTGCGGTCGGACGCCGTCGTGCTGCTCCTGTCGACCGAGGGCCGGGCCGCCAACCCGGTCCCGCAGGACCGCGTCTAGCGCGACCCACCCCACCACCGCTGCCAGGAGACCGACCGTGCCCGTTGCCGTTCCCGCCGCCTTCGACCCGATCCTCCCGCTGCTGCGCTGCCCGTCGTGCGGCGCGGAGCTCGCGACGGCGCCCGGCGCGCTGCGCTGCCCGCGCCGGCACAGCTTCGACGTCGCCCGGCACGGGTACGTGAGCCTGCTGACCGGCACGCGCGCGACCAGCGGCGACGACGCGCCGATGGCGCGCGCCCGCCGCGACTTCCTGGCCGCGGACCGGTATGCCCCGATCCGGGACACCGTCGCCGACCTGGCGGGCGAGTCCGCGGGGGCGGCGGACGGCGCCAGGCCTCCCGCCACCGTCGTCGACGTCGGTTGCGGCACCGGCTACTACCTCGCGGGCGTGCTGGACGCGATGCCGGGCGCCGTCGGCCTCGGCCTGGACACCTCCGCGCACGCCCTGCGGACGGCGGCCAAGGCGCACGAGCGGGCCGCGGCCGCGACCTGGGACGTCTTCCGGCCGTTCCCGATCGCGTCGGAGCAGGTCGACGTGGTGCTGGACGTGTTCGCGCCGCGCAACCCGGCCGAGTTCCACCGCGTGCTGCGCCCGGGCGGGACGCTGGTCGTCGTGCGGCCGTTCGGCGGGCACCTGGCCGAGCTGCGCCGCCAGGTCGCCGGCATGGTGACCGTCGACCCGGACAAGGAGGAGCGCCTGCACCAGGCGCTGGACCCGTACTTCGAGGCCACGCGCACCGAGGAGGTCGAGTACACGACGCCCCTGACCCGGCAGGAGGCGGTCGACCTGGTGCTCATGACGCCGAGCGCGCGGCACGTCACGGAGGCGGACCTGGACGACGAGGACACCCTGCCCTCCGAGGTCACGGTCTCGGTCCTGGCCACGGCCTACCGCCGGCGCTGACCCGGGCTGCGCCCGGCACTGGCCCGCCATTCCTACTCCAAGTAGGATGAGCGCATGTCTGCTGCCGCCGGTATCGAGAAGCACTCCGTCTCCATGCCCGTGTCCACCTCCGAGGGCGTGCGCGCGCGGGCGGGGTCGCGCGGGTTCTCCGCCTATGTCGCCGGCGCAGTCGCGCGGCAGCTCGAACGGGATGCCCTCGACGACGTCCTGCACGGCATGGAGGCAGAGCACGGCGCCGTCGACGAGGACGAGGTCGCGGCGATCATGGCGAGGCTTGCCCGGTGATCGTCGGCCCCCACTCGATCCTGCTGGATTCGGAGGCGCTGTCCGCCCTCGCCGACGACGGTCGGCAGATGCAGGCCTGGGCAACCGTCGCCCGGCGCACTGACTCGACCCTGCACGCTTCAGCCGTCACGCTCGCGGAGGTCACCGACGGAACCGCCCGTGATGCGCGGGTCCGGCGTGCGGCCAAGGCCCTCCGCGTCGAGGAGGTCACGGCGGAGATCGGGTACGACGCCGGACGCCTGCGCGCGAGCGCGTCCTCGTCGCGGCGCAAGGCACGTGACATGACCGTTGCCGCCGTGGTCGCGGCGACCGCGCTGGCGCTGCGCGGCCCGGTGGTCGTCCTCACCGCCGACGACGGAGATCTGGACCTCCTGCTCGACGGCACCCAGGTCAAGGTTGAGCGAGTCGGCAAGAGATAACCGACCAAAGTAGGGGGCATCCCGTCCTTCCAGCAGGGGCGGCCGTCGCCTGCCGACCGATGTGTCCGAGTTCCGCGCCCCGGAGACTGAGCGCCATGAGCATCCCCGTCGGCTATCTCATCGGCCTCGCCGTCCTCGCGTTCCCGGTGCTGCGCCTGCCGCGCGTGCCGATGTCGGTGGGCACACCGGCCTTCTTCGTCAGCATGTCGATCAACGAGCTGCCGGTCCTCGCGACCCTCGCGTTCGGGGCCAGCACGGCGCTCGCGGTCTCCGAGGGCGACCTCGCCTCTCCCGTCGCGATCGGCGCGGCGGTCCTCGCGGCCGCCTGCCTGGGCCTCCAGGTCTGGCGCGGCGTCGCGGCGCTGTCGGTCCTGCGGCGGGCCATGGGCCCGATCGACGTCTCCGGCCGGCTCCCGCTCTGGCGCGTTCTCGCCTTCCCGTTCGCGGTGCGCCCCCGTGCGGTCGAGCGGTTCGCGAACCTCTCCTACGGGCCCTTCGGCAGGCGCAACAGCATGGACCTCTACCGCCGCCGCGGCGCGACGACCGGGGCCCGGGCCCCGGTGCTGGTCCACTTCCACGGCGGTTACTACACCACCGGCCACAAGAGCTCCCAGTCCCTGCCGATGCTCCACCGCCTGGCCGAGCGGGGCTGGGTCTGCCTCAGCGCGAACTACCGGCTGCGCCCCGCCGCGACGTTCGAGGACCATCTCGTGGACGTGAAGCGGCTGGTCGCGTGGGTCCGTGCGCACGCCGACGAGTGGGGCGTCGACCCGGAGCGGATCGTCCTGTCCGGCTCGTCGGCGGGCGCGCACATGTCGGCGATGGCCGCGTTCACCGACGGCGACCCCGCCTACCAGCCCGGTTTCGAGGACGCCGACACCTCGGTGAGCGCCGTGGTGTCCCTCGGCGGGTACCTCGGCCGGTACTTCGACGGCCGCCCGGAGACCTCGCCGACCGAGAACGTCCCGGCCGGCGCCCCGCCCGTCCTGGTCGTGCACGGCACCCACGACTCGCTGGTGCCCGTCGCCGACGCCCGCCGGTTCGCCGAGCGGCTCCGCGCGGACTCCAGGAACCTCGTGGTGTACGCCGAGCTCCCGGGCGCGCACCACGGCTTCGACCTGTACTGGTCGCCGCGGTTCGCGGCCGTGGTCAACGCGGTGGAGGCCTTCACGGCGGAGGTGTTCGCGCGGCAACGGGTCCGGTAGCCGGGTCCGCCGGGCGGGCTCAGCGGGTCGCCGGAGCCCTGGCGGTGCGCAGGTAGTCCGTGAACAGCTCCGCCGTCCGGCCGATGCCGTCCTCCTGGCGCAGCCGCTCGCCCAGGTGTGCGGCCCGTTCCCGCATCGCCTCGTCGGACGTCGCCCGGGTCAGCGCCGCGGTGAGGCGGTCGGCGTCGAGCACCTTGACGGGGACGGGCTCCGGCCCGACGCCGAGGTCGGCCACGCGGCGGCCCCAGCTGAACTGGTCCACCGCCACCGGCGTCAGGATCGTGGGGATGCCGGCGCGCAGGCCCGCCGCCGTCGTGCCGGCGCCGCCATGGTGGATCGCCGCCGCGAGGCGCGGGAACAGCCAGTCGTACGGGGCGGAATCCAGGCGCAGCACGTGGTCGGGGAGCTCGCGGTCGCGCCCGAGCTCCGCCCAGCCGCCGATCAGGATGCCGCGGCGCCCGGTGCGGTCGAGGGCCTCCAGGAAGGCGTCGACCAGCCGGCCGGGCTGCGCCGTCGGCACGCTGCCGAGGCCGAACGACACCGGCGGCTCGCCCCCGTCCAGGAACCGGACGAGCTCCGCGGGCGGCTCCCAGCCGGCCGGGGCGCTCGTGGGTAGGTACCCGGTGACCTGGATGCGGGGGTGCCAGTCGGCCGGGCGGGGCAGCACGAGCGGGCTGTACGCGTAGTACAGCGGCATGTTCTGCCGGTCCTGGAGCACGCGCGTGTTGGTGCGCAGCGGCGGCAGGCCGAGCACCTCGCGCCGCTGCCGGTTCACCCCGGGCTGCTGCATGGTGCGCCAGATCATCTGGTCGGAGCCCCACCAGCCCGCCCGGTCCAGGAGCGCGCCGCGGCTGCGGCCGTCGCCGAGAAAGAACGTCGGGAACTCGCGGGTGGGCGTGACCGGGAAGAACTGCAGGTCGGCGCACGGGATGCCGAGCTTCTCCGCGACGCTGTACCCGTAGAGCGCCGTCGGCCCCTTGTAGAGCATGGCTTCGCTGTGCTTCGTGGCGCGCCAGATGTCGTCGATGATCTGCGGCAGCATCTGCTTGCGGGTCCTGGCGCCGTAGGCCATGAACCGCAGCATGTTGCCCGACTCGACCAGGTCGACGAGCTCGGGGTTGTCCGCGTACTTCGGCAGCACCGGGCCGAACGGCTCGAACTCCGTGCCGTAGGACGCCGCCAGCTCCGCGAAGTCCGGCGAGCCGACGACGGTCGGGTGGTGGCCCTGGTCGCGGAGCGCCACGGCCAGGCCGAGCAACGGCTCGACGTCGCCGCGCGAGCCCGCGGTGAGGATCGTGATCTGCATGGTCGTCCTTCGTCGAAGGTGGACAGGACGGGCTAGCGCCGGTCGAACAGGCCGTCGAGCAACGCCAGGGCGGCCGCGGTGTCCGGCTCGTCCGGCGTCAGCATCCGGTCGATCATCTCGGTGACCGTGTCGATCAACGCCTCGGGCGAGGGGCTGTCCGGCCGGCCCTGGTGCTGCTGGATGGCGGTCATGATCGCGGCCGTGAGGGCCTCCAGGACGACGGCGACGGACGGGAGGTCCACGCCGTCGCGGATCACGCCGGCCTGCTGCTGGAGGGCGAGGAAGTCGCCGAGGAACCCCGGACCCGCCGGGCCGGGCATGGTCGCCGCGGGGTCGCGCAGATACCGGCCGAAGACGTCGCGGTCCCGGGTGGCGATCGCGGTGAGCAGCGGGTCGCGGGCCACCACGCGGAACCCCGCCCGGTAGATGCTCGCGGGCGTTCCCGGCGTCGGCTCGTCGCGCAGCCCCCGGCGCCAGCGGACGGCGTAGTCGGCCAGGGCGCGGGCCGCCACCGCGTCGACCAGCTCCCGCTTCGAGGCGAAGTGGCGGTAGACGATGGTCCGGCTGAGGTCGGCCGCCTCCGCGACGTCGACCATGGTCAGCTTGTCGTAGCCGCGGCCCAGCAGCAGGACGACGGCGGCGTCGAGCAGCGCGTCCCGGCGCCTTGAGCTGTCGACCATGCTTCCCCCTGCTGTGACCCTGCGCCGCTGTGACACTGCGACGATATCTGTCACAGCGTCCTCCCGGAACCTGCTGGAGTCAAGCGCCGTCGCGCTCCCGGATCCCGCCGGCCCCCGGCCCACCCGACTTACGTTGCGCGGCCCCGGGCCCATGGGCATGCTGTGTCCGCTTTGTTCGAATTGACTGGAGACAGCGCACGCGATGAACGCACTTCTCGAGGAGGCTCCGCCGCGGCCCGAGCCCTCGCCCGGGCCGGCCGAGCCGCCCTCCGACACCCCGCCGACCCGGGAGAAACCTGACCGCCGGTGGTTGATCGACGTGACGATCGGTGTCGTCTCCAGCCTCGTGGTCGGCATGCTGCTGGCCGGTTACCAGGCCTGGATCGACGACGAGCGGGAGAGCCGGACCCAGGCGGTCGAGGCCGATCGCGCCGAGCGGGACCAGGTGCTCGCCAACGTGACCTTCATCCGCGAGACGATCCGCGACGCGCCGGAGGGGGTCAAGCCGTTCCGCGGGATGAACCTGCGGGGTGCCGACCTCTCCGGGATGGACCTCGGGTGCCCGGTCCACTACGACGCCGCCGGTGGCTGGATGCGGGACCGGGTCGAGACCTGCGCGGACTTCACCGGCGCCGACCTGACCGGCGCGCGGCTGGACGGCGCGAACCTCACGGGCGCCCTCCTGGTCGACGGGTCGCTGGCGGACGTCTCGGCGATCAACCTCTTCGCGCCGTCGGCGGAGATCGGCGGGAACCTCGAGGGCTCGCAGTTCGACGGGGCGGTGCTGTTCGGGTCGGTGTTCCGGTCGCCGTCGGGCAGCTCGTCGTTCGTGGACACGAGCCTCGACGGCGTCCAGGTCGAGCAGGCCGAGCAGGCCGAGCCCGGCCAGGCGGCGGCGACGTTCACCCTGGCCAAGGTGTCGATGACGGGCCTGCAGACCGGTTCCGGCGGCGACGAGTCCACGGAGGGCTGGACGTCGATCGACTGCACGTCGGGGTTCGCCCAGGCGCGCCGGGGTGGCGACGTGCAGCAGGTGGCGTCGTACGCCGACCTGGGTGACGGCGGCCGCGTCCAGTGCGGCGACTACGGGCAGCGGTGCGACTTCGACCGGTTCCCGCAGGTGGGCGCGCAGCTGGTGGCGGGCGGCGTCTGGAAGATGCCGGCCCCCGGCTGCGAGTCCGGGTTCTCGGGGAGGACGCCGGAGGACACGCCTGCCGAGGAGGTCGCCGAGTTCTACGACGACCTGCTGCCCGACTGGACGCGCGAGGACATCGCCGCGGCCAAGAGCCTGTGACGGTGAGTAGGGTGTGATGGGTTGGGGGAGGACAAAGAGAGGGACGAGAAAGCACACCCGCGAAGAAGCGTTCTGTCCCCTCCCCCTTCGTCCCTGCCCCCCCCCCCCCCCCCGGCGCACGGGGTCAGGCCTCGGCCTTGGCGGCCGCCTTCTGCGCCTTCTTGAACGCGCGGACCTCCTGCAGCGTCTCCGCGCTGGTCACGTCGGCGATGGAGCGGCGCGAGCCGTCCTCGCCGAACTCGCCCGCGGCCTCGCGCCAGCCCTCCGGCCGGACGCCGCGCTGCTTGCCCAGCAGGGCGAGGAAGATCTTGGCCTTGCGCTCGCCGTACCCCGGCAGGGCGTTGAGCCGCTTGAGCACCTCGGCACCGGTCGGGGCGCCGCCGTCGGCGCCGGGCGCGGTCCAGATGCGGGCGGCGTCGCCGTCGTACTCGTCCACGACGGTGTGGGCGAGCTCCAGCACGCGACCCGCCATCGACCGCCCGTAGCGGTGGATCGCCGGGGGAGTGGTCGCCATCGTCACGAACTCGTCCGGGTTCGCATCCGCGATGGCGCGGACGTCGAACGAGCCCATCCGGTCGCGGATCTTGCCGGGGCCGGCGAAGGCGTGCTCCATGGGGAACTGCTGATCGAGCAGCATGCCGACCAGCAGCGCGAACGGGTCGTCGCTGAGCAGCCGGTCCGTGTCGGGGTCGCCGGTGATCCAGAGGTCGGTAGCCATGCCTCCATAGTGCCCGATCCGTCCTCCGTCGTCCCGGGCGCCCGCTGCTCTCAGCAGAACGCCCGGCCCTGTCGGCCGGGCCGCCCTACTCTCGAAGCCATGGCCGAAACCGCTCCGCCTCCGCAGCCCGTGCGCGACGACGTGCCTCCGGACGCCGACGCCCCGCCGTCGTCGGCCCGTGGGGCGGTCCGGCCAAGACGGGAGCCGCTGTGGCGGCACCTGGTCGGCGAGCGGCTGCGGCAGCTGCGGCACGAGCGCGGCGAGACCCTCGACCGGACCGCGCGCCGGGCGGGGATCTCGCCGCAGTACCTCTCGGAGATCGAGCGTGGGGTCAAGGAGCCGTCGAGCGAGATGATCGCGGCGATCGCCGGTGCCCTGGACATCACGCTGGTCGACCTGGTCAGCGCGGTCGCCGACCGGCTGGTCACCGTCCAGGACGCCTGGGGGCGGGCGACCTGCCGGGCCGACTTCGCGCTGGCAGCCTAGGCGAGGTGGACCCGGGCCTCCCGGCCCGGGCCCAGGTCAACGCTGCTCGATCACGTGGTCCAGCAGCCCGTACTCCCGCGCGGACATGGCCGTGAAGATGCGGTCCCGGTCGGTGTCGGTGCGCAGCGTGCCGGCGCTCTGGCCGGTGTGCCGGGACAGCGCCGCCTCCATGTCGGCACGGATCCGGACCACCTCGTCGGCCTGCAGGATCAGGTCCGGGATCGCGCCGCGGCCCTGCGCCGCGGGCTGGTGCAGGATCACGCGGGCGTGCGGCAGCGCGGCCCGTTTGCCCTCGGCCCCCGCGGCGAGCAGCACCGCGCCGACGGCGACGGCCTGCCCCACGACGGTCGTCGACACCTGGGGCCGGATGTAGCGCATGGTGTCGTAGATGGCCATGCCGGCGCTCGGGTCGCCGCCCTCGCAGTTGATGTAGAGCTGGATGTCGCTGTCCGGGCTGCTCGACTCCAGGTGGATGAGCTGGGCGATCAGCGCGTTGGCGACGCCGGCGTCGATCGCCGTGCCGAGGTAGATGATCCGCTCGCTCAGCAGCTGCGAGTAGACGTCCATGATCCGCTCGCCCCGGGGGTGCGCGGCAATGACGTTCGGGATGGTGTAGCTGCTCATCGGGCGTCTCCCTCGGCGGTCGTCGGGGCGAACCCGGTCCGTGCGCGCTCCCGCGGCCGGATGCCGTCGAAGCCGCCCACGATCGTGTCGATGAACCCGAACTCGCGCGCCTCCTCGGCCGTGTACCAGTGGTCGTGCAACGAGTCCTCGAACACGCGTTCGATGGGCTGCCCCGTGTCCTCGGAGACGAGGCGCAGCACGGTGTCCCGGGTGTGCCGCAGGTCGTCCGCCTGCAGCTCGATGTCGACGGCGGTGCCGGCGATCCCCGAGGACCCCTGGTGCATCAGGACCCGGGCGTTCGGCAGCGCGCGACGTTTGCCCGAGGTGCCCGCCGAGAGCAGGAACTGGCCCGCACTGTAGGCGATGCCCAGCACGAGCGTGGAGACGTCGTTGGGGATGGTCCGCATGATGTCGCGGATGGCCAGCATCGCCGGCACCGACCCACCCGGGGAGTGGATCCAGAGGTCGATGTCCGACGACGGGTCCTCCGTCGCCAGCGTGATGAGCTGAGTCATCAGGAGCGTGCCGTTGTCGTCGTCGAGGGGTCCGTCGAGGACCAGGACACGCCGCTCGAACAGGTCGCGCCGGGAGCGCTCGCCGAACTGCGGGGGCTGCGGTGATTCGGTCATGACCTCACCGTGCCTCCCCGGGCTGGTCCCGGGGAGGCGGATCTGCCGTGGGCAGCACTGCTCTGAGCAGCGAGAACTATCCGACGCGCAGGCCGATCCCGAACCGCACCGGGCTGTCGGCGGGGACCTCGCGGGCCACGTAGCGCAGCCACCAGGTGCCGTCCGCCGGGTCGGGCTCGACGGCGACCAGCTCGGCGCCGGCGTCCAGCGTGACCTCCAGGCCGGGCAGCTCCCAGCGCTCGGTCGTCAGATCGGCGAAGGGGAAGCCGTCGGTGTCCGGGTCGTCCGCCGTCCGCCCGCCGCCCAGGTCCGCCTCCGGGACCCGGACGTGGAACGCGAACGCCAGGTCGCCGCCGTCGTGCCGCGCGCAGGTCAGGGTCAGCGACGGTCCGTCGGCCCGGGCGTCGACGTTCAGGCTGCTGACCAGCCGGATCCAGCCGACGTCGGCGCCGCCTCCGTCCACGTCCCCGCCCGCCCCGGAGACGCCGTCCACCAGCCAGTGCACCGTCGCCGGGTGGAACTGGTCGGCGAGGTCGCCGCGCTCACCCCCGACGTCCTCCGCGCCGACCAGCAGGCGCTCGCCGACCCACGACGTGGCGACCCGGCGCGGGTCGCGCACGATCACCTGGTCCACCTGCCGCTCGCCGCGGAACCCGGTCAGGTGCGCCAGGGCGTCGTCCGGCACCTCGGCGCACAGGACGGCGACCACGGGTCCGAGCGCGAGGTCCCACGCGTGCCTGAACGGCCGGTCCGTCTCCGGGAAGGGGGCGAGGTCCCGTCCGACGGCCGCCCACACCCACAGCCCGATCCCGGACGCGTAGTGCCGCAGGTCCATGCCGTAGCTACGGTCGTAGGGGCCCGCGAGGTTGCGCAGCCCCGCGTGGTACCGCCGCGCGGTGTCCCGCCACAGGACCGCCTCGGTCTCCGCGCCGCCGTCGCGCAGCAGGGGCTGGCGCGCGTACCGGCGCCACAGCGCCAGCGCGTACAGGTCGATGCCGTAGTACGTGGGCGAGTTGTACTCGTCGAACGTCCCGTCCACCCGGAACCGGGCCAGCACCTGCTCCGCGAGCCGCAGCGCCGGCGCCTCCCAGGCGGGTTCGCCCAGGCGGACGGCGGCGTCCTGCAGCAGGAACGCCGCCATGAGCGCGATGTTCGTGTAGTGCGCGCCGACGCCGCGCGCGAGCGACCCCTCGACGGCCAGCCGCAGCGCGGCCGCCACGCGTGGGCCCAGGTCACCCGCCAGGGCCTCGGGGAACTCCTCGGCGACGACCACCAGGGTCGTGCCGATGAACTCGCGCCAGTTCGGGTCGTAGTCGCGCCACGCGACGGACTCCGCCGTCGGGCGCGGCTCGTGCGGGCTGCGCAGCCACGTGCCGTGGAACGGCATCCCCGGGGCGTCGAGCTGGTGGTCCAGCACGCGACCGAGGGCGAGCCGGGCACGCTCCAGGTCGGACTCCGCGCCGTCCCGGGCCCCGGCCGCTCCGGAGGTGTCACCCCGGGCGGGCAGGTTCCGCGCGAGCAGGCCGACGGCGTACCAGCCGGTCTCGCGGACCAGGTGCCCCGTCGGGGCGTGGCCGCCGCCGGGTTCCTCGGGCGCTCGCAGCAGCCCTACCTCCGGGTCCCACTGCTGGTCCATCCAGTCCAGGGAGCGTGTCGTCAGGTCACGGGCGTGGGGAGTGAGCCGTTCGGGTCGCATCGCCCGCCAGTATGTCGCGGCGGCCGGCCGGGGGCCGACCGTCTCGCTGGGCGGGCCGCCGTCGGCCCTGGCTACTGTGGCCGCATGCACCTGCGCACCGCTGACGGCGTCCGGCTCGACCTCACCGAGCGGGGTCCCGCTGACGGCAGGCCGGTCGTGCTGCTCGCGGGGTTCAAGGCGGCCGCCACGTCCTGGCGGTTCCAGCTCCCCGCCCTGGCGCGGGCGGGCTACCGCGTGCTCGCCGTCGACCTGCCGGGGCACGGCGCCACCGAGCCGATGGCGCCCGGCACCACGCTGCGGCGGCGGGCCCGCGACGTCGGCGCCGTGCTGGAGCAGCTCGACCTGCACGACGCGACCCTGGTGGGCGGGTCGATGGGCGGCAACACGGTGTGGGCGTACGTCGACGAGCACGGCACGGAACGCCTGCGCAGCGTCGTGATCGTGGACCAGACGCCGAAGATGCTCAACACCGCCGACTGGCCGTACGGGTACTACGGCTACGACGAGTCGAACCGCGACACGTACTTCGCGGCCGGTCCGCCGCCCACCGGGCACGGCCGCTCGGTGTGGCTGCGCGGGATGCGCACCGTGCGCCTCCTGCGGGCGATGAGCGGCGGCTCGCGCACCATCGCCGACCCGGAGCTGGAGGTCCTCGCCGACCATGCCACGGCCGACTGGCGGCCGGTGATCGAACGGTGCGACGTGCCCGCCCTGTTCGTCGCGGGCGCCGAGAGCGAGCTCTGGCCCTCGGGCCACGCGGCCGCGGCGGCCCGGCTCGCGCCCCGCGGCACGGCCGCGGTCATCGCGAAGGACGGCCACGCCGCGAACATCGAGCAGCCCGCGGCCTTCAACCGCGGACTCCTGAAGTTCCTGGCCGCGTAGCCGCCCGGGATCCTGCCACGCACCGCCGAGTCAGCCGCCTGGTCCGTCGAGTCAGGCACCTGGTCAGGGGATCAGCCGGTCCGCGATCTCCAGCGTGTCCTCCATGAAGTGCCCGTCGTCGCGCACCACGAGCGTGCCGCCGAGCCGGTCGAACATCGCGCGGCCCTGCTCGGCGTCGCAGCCGAACTCGTCGGTGACGGAGTTGAGGAACACCAGGTCCCGGGCGTGCGCGCGGATCGCGTCCCAGTCGTAGGACTCCTGCAGCACCGGTTCCGGGCCGGGATTCGGGTTGGTCGAGTAGCCGCCCACCAGCACGGCCTGCGCCACGGTCACGTCGAGGTGCTCCAGCAGCGCCAGCAGCAGGGCGGCCCCGCCGGAGTGCCCCACGAGCACGGTGTCCTCGTCGAACGTGTGCGCGGCGAGCACCGTGGGCAGGAACGTCGCGACCGGCTCGACGTTCGTACCCGGGTGGTGCGGCGTCTCGACGTCGTACCCGCGCTGCCGCAGCCGGTCCGCGAGCCACGGGTACCAGATCCACGCCGGGTCGGCGTTGGTCCCGTGGAAGATGATCGCCCTGCGTCCCATCAGCTCTCCTTCGTCGCCGGAACGGACGGGGGCGTCCGTTCCGGCGCGGTGTCGGGGGCGGTGTCCGGCATGCTCCCCGGCACGGACGCTACCGCCCGGCCCGGCGCGACCGGGTCCACGACGAGGTTGACCTGGTCGAGCACCGGCTCGAAGCCGATCGCCGCGTACACGTGGTTCGACACGGGGTTGCCCTTGTCGGTGTAGAGGCAGACCCGGTCGCCGTCGTCGAGCACGCGTTGCGCGACGTCGGCCACGAGCGCCCGGGCGTAACCGCGTCCGCGGTGCTCGCGCGGGGTGTAGACGGGGCCGATCCGCACCACGCCGAACGACGGCGGCCGGGCGCCGGTCAGCTGCACCACCTCGCTGTCGTCCTCCCAGAGCCAGACGGCGCCCTCCTCGATCCGCTCCAAGGCGCCGCCGATCCGCAGCGGCTCCGCCTCCTCGTCGGGCGCGCGCCCCGCCTGCGTGTCGGCCTCCGTGTGGAACACGTCGAACCACGCGGTGACCACGTCGAGGTCGGCGGGCGTGGCGAGCCGGGCGCGACCCGACGGCGGCGTGGGCCGCACGATCCGCGTCGCCTCCCACAGCCGCTCCGGCCGGTCTTCGCGCACGGTGCCGCCCGTGGTGCGCACCACCTCGTCGGTGAACGCGCGGACGGCGGCGTCGGGACCGTTCGCCGAGGTCAGCGGGGCGTCGCCGGCGCGGGCGGTCCGGTCCAGGGCGGCGCGGGCGAGCAGCCGCGCGGCGTCCTGCGGCAGGTCGGGCACCCAGACGGTGTGCGGCGCGTACGGCATGGTGCGCATCGACACGCCGACGACGGCGCCGTGCTCCCGCACGACCGCCCACCACATCGGGTGCTCCGGGCGCGGCGCGCCGGGGATGAACGACCGGGCGGCCTGGCGCGTCACCGTCGCGACGACGCTCCAGACCACGGGCTCGGCGGCCAGGAGGTCGCCCGCGACGCCCAGGACGGCCGCCGGATCATCGAACAGCTCGACGCTGTAGGCGCTGGTCATCCGGCGATCCTGGCACGCGACCCGCCCCGGATCGAGCACATAACGCTCGTGTGCAGCTCGGCGCCGGGCGCGTGCCGCAGCCGACCACCCAGCGGCCCGCGGTCAGCGGTCAGCGGACCAGCCGGACCTCCAGCAGGTCCGTGTCCGGGTCGGTCGCCGTGACGCCGTCGGGCAGGAAGCCGGCGCGCTGCAGGAACTTGCGCGCCCGCGGGTTGGAGGCGAACGTCCAGACCTGGGCCGGCGTGCCGGGCGGGAGGATGTTCTCCAGCAGCGCGTGACCCACGTTGGTGCCGTGGAACGCCGGGTCGACGTACAGCTCGTGCAGCTCGATCGCCTTGGCCGGCGGCTGCCCGAGGTGCGGGCCGGACGGGTTCTTCATCGCGAAGCCGACGATCTTGTCGCCCACCTCGGCGACGAGCGCCTTGTTGCCGGCGGCCAGGATCCGCATCCAGCCCTCGGTGCGGGTGCCGAGGGTCTCGGTCTGCCAGTGCTCGGGCGGCAGGAGGTCCTCGAACATGGCGCGCCGGGTGGTCCAGTGCACGGCGGCGATGCCGACGGCGTCGTCGGGGGTCGAGGCGCGGACGTGGAAGTCTGACATGAGGGGAACGGTAACCCGACTACCTGACCATCCGGACCTCTGCCAGGTCAGCGGTGCTCGTGTCGACCACCCGCGCGCCCTCCAGGACGAAGCCGTTGCGCTCGTAGAAGCGCCGCGCCCGGGGGTTGTCCTCCGCGACCCAGAGCTGGGCCGGGGTCCCGGGCGGGACCACGGCGTCCAGCAGCGCCTGCCCGACGCCGGTCCCGTGGTACGGCGCCAGGACGTAGAGGAGGTAGAGCTGCCGGGCGCGCACGGGAAGCACGTCCTCCTGCTCGACGGCGTCGCCCGACATCGCGATGCCGACCACCTCGCCGTCGGCGTCGGCGACCACGGGGGCCGCGCCGTTCGACAGCCACCGTTCCCACGTGGTGATGCGGCGCTCGAGCGTGGCCGTGGCCCAGAACTCGGGCGGGAGGATCGCCCCGTAGGTCGTGACCCAGGTGGTGTGGTGCACCTGGGCGACCGCGGCGGCGTCGGACAGCGTGGCTGTGCGCAAGATCACGACGCGAAACATACTCCCGCACCGGGGTGCCCGATGACACGCGGCCACCACCCGGCCGCCCTCCGGCCGTCACCCGACCGGAAACCGGGCCTGACCTGGGCGTCAGCCCTTGTGCAGGGTCCCCACGAGGCACTCCTCGATGCCGACTGCCGACAGGAGCCGCGACGGCACGGCCCCGAGCCAGCCGACGGCCTCGTACGCGGGCACGAGCCGCACGTCCTTGACCACGAAGTCGGCCCCGCCGCGCTCCAGGCGCACGGTGCCCGCGCTCATCGTGTTGCGGGCCCAGTCGGTGCCCGAGCCCCACGGCAGCGGCAGCACCGCCACCACTTCCTCCTCGGGCCGGGCTGCGAACGCGACCAGGGGAGTGCGGTACTCGACCCCGGACCGGCGGCCCACGTGGTGCAGCACCACCCACGGCGGGATGCGTCCGGCGACGCGGAGCACCCACGGGTTGAGAACCTTGCCTGCCTGGACGACGAACTCTGGTGCGGCCATGGCTCCCATCATGGAACAGGTCAGCTCATACGTCAGCCCCAGGACGCGGCCCGATTCGTCAGCCGCGCTCGAAGGAGAGCACCGGCCGGCCGGTCCGGGGGTGGCGCAGGACGTCCACGCGGACGCCGTAGACCGGCTCCAGCACCTCCGGCACCAGCACCTCGCCCACCGGGCCCGCCGCGACCACGCGGCCGTGGTCGAGCAGCACCAGGTGGTCGCAGGTCGAGGCGGCGAGGTTCAGGTCGTGCAGCGCGGCGACGACGGTCACGCCGTCCGCGGCGAGGTCACGCAGCACCCGCATCGCGTGGAGCTGGGCGGAGATGTCCAGGTGGTTGGTCGGTTCGTCGAGCAGCAGCAGGCGGGGCTGCTGCGCCAAGGCCCTGGCCATGTGCACGCGCTGGCGCTCGCCGCCGGACAGCGTGCCGACGTCGCGGTCCGCGAGCTCCTTGGCGCCCGCGGCGTCGAGGGCCGCGTGGGCGGCGGCGCGGTCCGCGTCGGAGTCGCCCGCGAGCAGCGAGCGGTGGGGGATGCGGCCGAGCAGCACGGCGTCGAGCACGGTCAGCGGCAGGTCGGTCGTGGCGTCCTGCTCCACGAGGGCGAGCACCCGGGCGCGCTCCCGCCGGGGCAGGGCGGCGAGGTCGGCGCCGTCGAACGTGGTGGTCGGCCCGGCGCCGGACGGCGCCCGCCCCGCCTGCCCGTTTCCCGACGACGACGACGGCGCCCGCCCCGCCTGCTGCACCCCGGCCAGCACGCGCAGCAGGGTCGACTTGCCGGACCCGTTCGGCCCGAGCAGCCCGGTGACGGCGCCGGCCGGGGCGACCACCCCGACGTCGTCCAGGATCCCCCGCGACGAGATCTCCCAGAACACCCCCGCAACCCCCAGCCCAGCCCGTTGAGTGCTGGGTATTTGTTGGTCAGGGGCGCTTGAAACCCGCAGATGTCCAGCACTCACCGCTGGTTTCCCTTCCAGAGGAGGAACGCGAACACCGGCGCGCCGATCGCCGCCGTCACGATGCCGACCGGCAGCTCGCGCGGCTCGAACACCGTGCGGGCCAGCGTGTCGGCCCAGACCAGGAACGACGCCCCCGCCAGCGCCGACAGGGGCAGCAGCAGGCGGTGCCGCGCGCCCGTGAACAGCCGGACCGCGTGCGGCAGGATCAGCCCGACGAACCCGATGGACCCGCTCTGGGACACGAGCGCGCCGGTCAGCAGCGCCACGCCGATCAGCAGGATCCACCGCGCCCGGTTCACGGGCACGCCGAGCGCGGCGGCCGCGGTGTCGCCGAACGTGAACGCGTCCAGCACGGACCCGGTCAGCGCGAGCAGCGTGCCGAGCACCAGGACGGCGCCGCCGGCGATCGCCACCGACGTCCAGGTCGCGGACGCGACCGAGCCCATCAGCCACGACAGCACCTCGCGGAACGCGTCGCCCTTGGCCGACCAGAAGATCACGAACGACACGGCGGCCGCGCAGAGCTGGCTGATCGCCAGCCCCGCCAGCACCGTGCGGGTGGGCGTGATCGTGCCGAGCGCGCCGGCCAGGGTGAGCGCCAGGGCGAGCGCGCCGACCGCGCCCGCGAACGCCGCGACCGGGAGCAGCAGCGGGACGCCCGCGAGCAGCACCAGGACGGCGCCCAGCGACGCGCCCGAGGACAGCCCGAGCAGGTACGGGTCGGCGAGCGGGTTGCGGGTCAGCGACTGCATCACCGCGCCGCAGACCGCCAGGCCCGCGCCGACGGCCGCCGCCGTCAGGATCCGGGGCATCCGGAGCTGCCACACCATGCCGTCGCGCAGCGCGGACAGCGGCTCCAGCCCGAGCGGCCCGCCGAGCCCCAGGTGCGTGGCGAGTGACCGGCCGACCTCGGACAGAGCCAGGTCCGCCGGCCCGATCGTCACCGCGACGCCGACGCTCAGCAGGAGGACGAGCGCCGCGACGGGCAGCGCGAGCCAGCCGCCCGGCCGCGGGGAGACGCCGGGTCGGCCCGGCACGCCGGGCACGCTCCGTCGTCCCGGCACGCTCGGTCGTCTCGCCACGCCCGGCACGGAACCGCTCACCGGTCGAGGTCCGCCAGCTGGTCCACCACCGAGGCCACGGCGTCGACGTTCCGCACGCCGGCCTCCGTCGCAGGGAAGGGCAGCACGACGTACCGCTCGTCCTTGACCGCGGACATCTCGCGGGTCGCCGGGTTGGCCTCCAGCGCCTGGATCTTCGCGTCCGCCGGGTTCCAGGCGGCGTCGACCAGCACGATCACGTCGGGGTCGGCCTCGACCACGTTCTCCCAGCCGAGCGAGGTCCACGTGTCGTGGACGTCGGCCGCGACGTTGGTCAGCCCGGCCGCCTCCATGATCATCTGGGGCGCGCCGATGCCCGCGCCGACGTACGGGGTGTCGTCGCCCGAGGACCACCACAGCGCCGTCAGACCGCGGTCGTCGGGCTCGATCGCGTCCAGCGCCGCCCGCTGCTCCTCGACGAGCGCGGCCGCGGCGTCGTCGGCGTCGAACAGGGAGCCGACCTCCTCGATCTCGGCAAACACCGTGTCGAAGGTGAGCGGGTCCGGCATGTACCCGTCCTCCTTGCAGGCGGCGGGGGAGACGTACGTCGCGACGCCGAGCTTCGCGAGGGTCTCGCGGTCGCCCGCGGTCTCCGCGGTCAGGTTGGACTCCCAGCCGGCGTAGACCAGGTCGGGCTCCAGCTCCAGGGTGGCCTCGGAGCCGGGCGCCTCGTCGGCGAACGGCTCGTCCACGGCGGGCACGGACTCCAGGGAGTCCGGCAGCGGCCCGTCGAGGAACGCCGAGCCGACGATCCGGTCGCCCAGGCCGAGCGCCAGCAGCATCTCCGTGGTGGACGACTTGATGGTCACCACCCGTTCCGGCGGCGTGGCGACCTCGGTCTCGAACCCGCAGTTGTCCAGGGTGACGGGGAATCCGGCCGACGCCGGGGACGCGCCCTCGGCGTCCACCGCACCGGGTGCGGTGGCCGAGCAGGCGGCGAGGGCGAGGGCCGCCGCGGCGACGACGGCGGGCAGGACGACGGTCCGTGCGGACGGGCGGGACGCACGGGAAAGGCGGGGGTTCACGCGATGGCTCCAAGGGTCGACGAACAGCCCACGACATGAGTGCCATGGGTGCACAGCGACGCGCCATCTCGCGTCCGGGCGGGGAAGCGGCTCACGACGAGAGCCGCATCGGCGGGCCAAAGCGTGGCCCGCGACCCGGCCGCCACATTACACCGGCCGACCTGCGCGTTCCGGGCGCTTTCGCTCTCGGCGTCGGACCCGGCCGACGGCGAGCGGCCGCCGAGGTTAGGGTGCCGCCATGAGCGACAGCACCGCCCCGCAGACCGGTTCCGAGACCACGCCGACCCGACGCGCCCTGGTGACCGGTGCGTCGTCGGGCATCGGTGCCGCCACCGCCCGCCGGCTACGCGCTGACGGCTGGGACGTCGTCGCGGCGGCCCGGCGTGCGGATCGCCTGGAGGCGCTCGCGGCGGAGACCGGCTGCGAGGTCTACGCCGTCGACGTGACCGACGACGCCGCCGTCACCGCCCTCGCAGAGCACCTCGCCGCGACCGGCGGGCTCGACGCCGTGGTGAACAACGCGGGCGGCGCGCTCGGGCTCGACCGCGTGGAGTCGGCCGATGTCGACGGCTGGCGGCAGATGTACGAGATCAACGTGCTGGGCACGCTGCGCGTGACCAAGGCCGTGCTCCCGCTGCTGCGGGCGGCCGGCGCCGCCAAGGGCGTGGCCGACGTCGTGAACGTGACCTCGACGGCCGCCCAGGGCGCCTACGAGGGCGGCGCCGGATACACGGGCGCCAAGCACGCCGAGCACATGCTGTCCCAGACGCTGCGCTGGGAGATCGCCGGCGAGCCGGTGCGTGTCATCGAGGTGGCCCCCGGCGCCGTCGCGACCGAGGAGTTCTCGCTGGTCCGGTTCGGCGGCGACGCCGCGAAGGCCGCCGCCGTCTACGAGGGCTACACGCCGCTGGTCGCCGACGACATCGCCGACACCATCGCCTGGACCCTGTCCCGCCCCGACCACGTCAACATCGACCTGGTCACCGTGCGGCCGCGGGCGCAGGCGCACAACTCGAAGATCGTGCGCAACACCGGGATCTGAGCGCCGCGCACGTCCCCGGCCGGTCCGGGCGAGTTCTTACGGGATCGTCATGATCTGCGTCCGGGCTCGGTCCTCCCAGCAACCCGTGCCAGGCTGAGCCCATGACTCAGGCAACCGAGAGCCCGGCGGCCCCGCGGGCCGACCGCTCTCCGGGAGACGCGGGCTGGGCCGCCCTGGCCGGCGTGCTCGCCGGTGGTGCGGGCCTCGCCGTCGCGGAGCTCGTCGCGGCCGTCGTCGCACCCGGCGCCAGCACGCTCTTCGCGGGCGGCGCCGCCGTGATCGACGCCGTGCCCGGCTGGCTCAAGGACGTCGCCGTGCAGCTGTTCGGCACCAACGACAAGGCGGTCCTGCTCGGGACGATGGGCGTGGTGCTCGCCCTGGGCGCGGCGCTCGCGGGCTGGCTGGAGCTGCGCCGCCCGCCGTACGGTGCGCTGCTGATGGGCGCCGTCGGCGTGGTCGGGGCCATGGTCGCGGTGCTGCGCCCGGACGCGACGCCCATGTGGGCGCTGCCCAGCATCATCGGGTTGGGCGCCGGCGTGCTCCTGCTGCGGGCGGCCGTGGCGCGGCTGCGGCCGGTGCCGTCCCGGCGCGCGGCATCGGGCAGCGGTTCGGGCGGCGCGACGTCGGGCGGCGGGGTGGACCGCCGCGGGTTCCTGACCGTCTCCGGCCTCGCCGTGGGCGTGGCCGCGCTGGCCCTGGTGGGCTCGCGCGTGCTCTCCGCGGGTTCGACGGCGGTGAGCGCTGTCCGGGAGAAGCTCCGCCTGCCCACGGCGCGCACGACGGCGCCCCCGGTGCCCGCCGGCGCGGACCTGAAGCTCGACGGCCTCACCCCGTACGTCACGCCGAACCCGGACTTCTACCGCATCGACACCGCGCTGATCGTGCCGCAGGTCGACCCGAAGGACTGGTCGCTGGAGGTCCACGGCCTGGTGGACGAGCCGTTCACGATCACCTGGGACGAGCTCCTCGCGCTTCCCCTGGAGGAGCACCACGTGACGCTGGCCTGCGTGAGCAACACCGTGGGCGGCGACCTCATCGGCAACGCGCTGTGGCTCGGCTACCCGATCCGCGCGCTGCTGGAGCGCGCCAAGCCGCGCGCCGGCGCCGACATGGTGCTCTCCCGGAGCGACGACGGGTTCACCGCGGGCACGCCGCTCGCGGTCCTGCAGGACCCCGACCGCGACAGCCTGCTCGCGATCGGCATGAACGGCGAGCCGCTGCCCGTCGAACACGGCTTCCCCGCGCGGCTCGTGGTGCCCGGCCTGTACGGGTACGTGTCGGCCACCAAGTGGGTCACCTCGCTGGAGGTCACCACCTTCGACGCCGACCAGGGCTACTGGACGCCGCGCGGCTGGTCCGCGCTGGGGCCGATCAAGGTCGAGTCGCGCATCGACATGCCGCGCGGCTCCGCGCCCGCCGGCGCGGTGACCGTGGCCGGCGTCGCCTGGGCGCAGCACACGGGCATCGGCAAGGTCGAGGTCCGGGCCGACGACGGCGACTGGGTCACCGCCGAGCTCGCCGAGACGGTGGGCCCCGACACGTGGCGCCAGTGGCACGCGTCGATCGACCTGGCCGCGGGCAACCACACCCTCGCGGTGCGGGCCACGGACGCCGACGGCCTGGTCCAGACCGAGGCCGAGGCGCCGCCCGCCCCCGACGGCGCGACGGGCTGGCACACGGTGACGGTCTCGGTGGGCTGAGCCTCGGTGGGCTGAGCCTCGGCGGGCCGCCCGGCCCGCCCGTCAGCCCGGCTCGGCGGCCCGAGCGTTCAGCAGAACGGCGTGGACGCCGACGACGTCGCCGCCACGAGCAGCTTCTGGAGCTGGTCGCGCTGCTCCGGGCCGAGGGACTCGAAGACCTCGTCCTCGACGGCGGTGAGCGCGGCCTCCGCCTGGCAGAGCAGCGCGACGCCGTCGTCGGTCAGGGAGACCACGTGCCGGCGCCGGTCCTGCGGGGAGCGCCGCCGCTCGACCAGGTGCTTGCCCTCCAGCTCGTTGAGCAGCCCCACGATGTTGGTGCTGTCCAGCACGAGCGCGGCGGCCAGGTCACGCTGCGTGATCTCGGCCCGGTCGCGGAGCACGGTGAGGGCCACGAGATGCCGGGTGCGCAGGCCGAGCGGCGCCAGCGCCGACTCGCTGCGCCGGCGCAGATGACGGGCCAGGTAGTCGATGAGCGCGCCCGATCGACGTACCGACTGCTCCAGCACCGGCGGCTCCTCCACGGTGTCTCCTTCGTCGTCGCGACCCCGTTGCAACCCTACGGGAGCACGGGGTCGCGACGTGGGGAATTACGCCGTGAGCGGGCGCTCAGGCGGTGGCGACCGCGGGCGCCCACAGGTCGTCGATGGCGGCCTCGGCCTGCCGGCGGCTCTCCTCGGCCAGCGGCACCAGCCCGGCCATCGCGGGGTTGGTCCCCGCGAGCGTCAGCTCGGTGGTGATGAAGCGCGGCTCCAGCCCCACCATCGCCACGCCGTGCGGCAGCCACGCCGTCGCGTGGTCCCAGCCGTGCCGGGGCGCGCCCTCGCCGTACCCGCCGCCGCGGGAGACGACCACCACGAAGTCGCGGCCGCCCAGCAGGCCCTCGCCGGTCTCGGGGTCGATGGACAGCCCGGGGGCCATCAGGTGGTCCACCCAGGACTTCACCGTGCTCGGCGCCCCGTAGTTGTAGATCGGCAGGCCGAGCAGCACCGTGTCGGCGGCCGCGACCTCGCCCACGAGCTCCGAGATCCGGGCCCACGACTCGGCCTGCTCGGGAGTGTGCTGGTCGGCCGGCAGGCCGCGGCTGACGTTGGCGGCCGTGTCGAAGTGCGGCACGGGGTGCGCGCCGAGGTCGCGGTAGGTCACCGTGCCGCCCGGGTGCGCGGCGTGCCAGGCGCTCGCGGCCCGTGCGGTGAGCTGCCGGCTGACCGAGTTGTCGCCCTGGATGCTCGCGTCGATGTGCAGCAGTGTTGCCATGGTCGGGTTCCTCCTGGAGGTGTCGTGTCCGGCCGATGCGGCCTCCAAGGTCAATCGTTCGTGAACCACAGAGTATTTCCCCTCCGCATGTGATCTGGCTCACCTTTGCCCGCCCCGGGTCCCGGGGGTGGGGGGAGGAAGGAGGGGAGGGAGGGGCGGAGGCGGGGCGGGGGAATAGCGGAGCGCGCC
>NZ_JBHWLR010000009.1:230699-231919 GCF_042731755.1 Promicromonospora sp. NPDC059942 | reverse complement strand
TTTCCCCCCCCCGTTTCCTGTGTTGGACAACAGGGTTTGCTACCAGGCCAGACAGCTTCCGGCCACCACTTGTTTTCCCCAACACCTGGTGGGGTGGGAGTGGTGGGAGGGGGCGGCGGGGGCGCCAGCCGCTGCCGGTCAGGATCTTGGCCACCGGGGCGACGATCTCGCCGGCGGTCACCTGGGTCGGGAAGAACCGCAGGATGATGTTGCGGCCCTCGCCGAGCAGTTTGTTCTGGCGCACCGCGTCCAGCTCCACCTGGCGGTCCGTGCCGTGGAACTCCTGTGAGTCGATCTCGACGATCAGCCAGCGGTCGTCGCCCAGGTGCCAGGCCATGTCGGCTCGCCCGAGAAACCGGCCCGCGGCGTCGAAGAAGTCGCGCTGCAGGTCGTCGGGCGCGATCCCGGCGTCGTGCAGCCGCAGGCGGGCGTGGCTCTCGGGCGGCGACTCGGCGCGGCCGTCCGCGAGGGCGAGCCAGGGGATCACCTTGAGCGAGTCCCGTCGACGTCGGAGCCGACGGCGGATCGTCACCAGCTGCTCTCGCTCGATCAGGCCCCGGTGCAGGGCGCTGTCGAGGCACGCTACGGCGTCGTCCCTGTTCAGGGTCGGAAGCGCCTGGACCAGGGCGAGCTCCACCTCGACCACCTCGCGGCCATGGATCCGGACCGTCTCGGCCCTGGTCACGTACTGTCGCAGGGCGGCCCCGTCGCGTGCCCGGCCTGCCGCGCCGCGCGGCAGCGCCGACTCAGGGGCGAGGCGCCGGGGCAGCCCCTGGACGCCGTGCAGCATCAGGGCGCACGTCCCGACGGCGATCGCTCGCCGGTTGGCCAGGAGCGTCGACCAGACCACGCGCAGCCGCGCGACGTCGTGCGGGTGCAGGTCGGCGGGTGTGGTGCCCGTGTCGAAGACCCCGCGGGTCAACCGGTGCCACGCGCCCCCGGCGACGAGGTTGCGGCGTCGCGACGGTCCGACGCCGGCGGCCTCGCACTGCTCGGCGGACACGAGCCCGCCTTGCCGCCGCGCGAGCTCGAGAAGCTGCGTCGGGACGGCTTCCTTGGATGGCACCCCACGATTACACCTGATGACGCCGATTGCTTGTCTTTGCTATCCACAGGCCCTGGTGTTTGGCACCACAAGTTTTTTTCCAAGGAAAACAGAGGTTGGGGGAACTGCCGTGGGTCAAACCAAGGGGGTTCGGTGGGGGTTGGTCCAAGAACGG
>NZ_JBHWLR010000009.1:219334-230689 GCF_042731755.1 Promicromonospora sp. NPDC059942 | reverse complement strand
TGCCCGCCCATGTTTCTTGGTTTCAACGACGGCGTTTCCCACAAGAGGCACACCTGGCCCCACGCCACTTTCTTCCCCCAACACCGGGTGGTTGCGGTGGGGTCAGTCGAGCGACAGGGTCGGGACGAAGGACTCGACGAAGGCCTCGGCCGTCTCGGGGGGCAGGTTGAGCGTGATGTAGTACGCGCCCGGGCCGGTGGCCGGCTCGATGACCAGGAGCCGCGGGCCCTTCTCGTCGTCGGGGACCTCGGTGCCGGCGGGCAGCCCGTAGACCTCGGCGGCGACGTCGAGCTCGACGGCCCTCTTCGCCCCCGCCAGGTCGAACGGTTCGCCGCCGGTCCGCTCGGCGATGCCCGGCCACTCCTTGCTCTCGGGCCCGTCGTCGTAGAACGCCATCCGGAGGAACGGCGGGGCGTCGGGATCCGCCTCGCTGTGCCACATGTCCGACGTCACGCCGGGTTCGTCCGAGACCGGCCCGCTGGTCACGATCTCGGGCGGCAGGGAGTAGGTCAGGCCCTTCAGCACGTGGGTGTGCCAGCCCGCGGGCGCCTCGCCGGCGGCAACACCGGCGGCGGCATCGGCGGCCCCTTCCGTGGCCGCGGCAACAGCCGCGTCGGACACCGACGTCGACGGCGCCCCGCCCGGGAGCAGCATGCCGGTCGTCGTCGGGCCGCCGAGGGCGAACGCGGCGCCCGCGAAGGCCGCCACCGCCGTCAGGCCGCCGCCGGTCGCGAGGACCGCGCGGCGGGTGCGGGTACGGCGCACCGCGACGCTCGCCAGCGCGTGGGCGTCGGCGGGGCTCGGCGGCACCACACCGCCGCTCACCTCGCGGACGTGCGCCAGCCAGCTGTCGTCGAGCGGCTCCGGGGCGTGGTCGTAGCTGGTCATGCCTCTGCTCCTTCCGAGAGCAACGTGCGCAGGCGGGCGAGGCCGCGTGCGCCCTGGGACTTCACGTTGCCGACGCTGACGCCGAGCTCCTCGGCGACGTCGGCCTCCGACCGGTCGAGCAGGTGCCGCAGCACCACGACCCGTCGCTGGCCTGGCCCGAGCTGCCGGAGCGCCCGCACGAGGCGTTCGCGCTCCGCGACCTGGGCACCGCTGTCGCCGACGGAGCCGACGGAGCCGACGGCGTGCTGCCGCTCCTGCGCGACGGCCAGGTCCTCCGGCGGCTGGAGCACCTCGCGGCGGGTGCGCCGCCAGCCGTCGATGCGGGCGGTGGCCAGCACCTTCCGGGCGTAGGCGAACGGGTTGCCGTTGATCCGGGACCAGCGGCGGTAGGTGCGCTCCAGCGCGATCTGGGTGAGGTCGTGCGCGCGGTGGTCGTCACCGCACAGCAGGTAGGCGATGCGGTGCAGGGCGGCGGTGTGCTCGACGGCGAAGAGCCGGAACTGCTCCTCGGCGGACGCGCCGGTGCGGACCACCGAGAACCCGGGGGCGTCGTCCCGGACGGCCGCCGGCCCGTCCTGCCGGGAGGTGCGGACCGGCGGACCGGTCGCTTCGCTGATTGTGCTCATGCCCCATGGACGCGTCCCGGGTCCGATCAGGTTGCACGCGGGATCTTTCCGGTTGCCGAGGTTCGGTAGGATTGCCCCACAGGCATCGACCCGGCCATCACCGGCGAGCCTCCGGAAGAACAGGTCACCCCACCGCCGTCAGGCAGGGGGAGCCCCAGTAGAACCGGACGGGTAGGCCCGTCACAGCCGTCAACGAGCGGCCGACCGCGCATGCGGGCGGCAAGCGGGGTGGTACCGCGGCGCACCCAGGTGCGGCGTCCTCGCAGCAGAGCACCACAGAAGTCCACCTGCTGCCGAACCGCGTACCCGCCAGGAGCCAGAAGAATCATGGCCTATCCGCTGCACCGTCCCAGCGACGCCGAGAGCGCCGTCCCCGCCTCGCCCAGCCTGCCCGACCTCGAGCGCGACATCCTCGCGTACTGGGAGCAGGACGACACCTTCCGCGCCTCGGTCGACGCCCGCCCGGCCGGCGAGAACGGCAGCAACGAGTTCGTCTTCTACGACGGCCCGCCGTTCGCCAACGGCCTGCCGCACTACGGCCACCTGCTGACCGGGTACGCGAAGGACGTCGTGCCGCGCTACCGGACCATGAAGGGGCAGCGCGTCGAGCGCCGCTTCGGCTGGGACACGCACGGCCTGCCGGCTGAGCTGGAGGCCATGAGCCAGCTCGGCATCAAGACCAAGGACGAGATCGTCGAGCTCGGCATCGACAAGTTCAACGAGGCCTGCCGCTCCAGCGTGCTCAAGTACACCGACGAGTGGCGCACCTACGTCACGCGCCAGGCGCGCTGGGTGGACTTCGAGAACGACTACAAGACCCTGAACCCGACGTTCATGGAGAGCGTCATCTGGGCCTTCAAGTCGCTGTTCGACAAGGGCTTGATCTACGAGGGCTTCCGCGTGCTGCCCTACTGCTGGAACGACCAGACGCCGCTGAGCAACCACGAGCTGCGCATGGACGACGACGTCTACCAGCAGCGCCAGGACCCGGCCGTCACGGTCGGCTTCCGGGTCACCGAGGTGCCCGACGGCGCGGACACGCTGCGCGCCGACGACCACCTGCTCATCTGGACCACGACGCCGTGGACCCTGCCGTCCAACCTGCTGGTCATGGTGGGGCCGGACATCGACTACGCGATCGTCGAGTCGTCGTTCACCGGCACCCCGCAGCGGTACGTGCTGGCCGAGGCCCGCGTCGCGGCGTACGCCCGTGAGCTCACGGACGAGGGCGCCGAGGAGCCGACCGTCGTCGGACGCCTCAAGGGGAGCGACCTGCTGGGCGCCGCCTACGAGCCGCCGTTCGCCTACTTCGAGGGCCACGCGGGCGCGCACCGCGTGGTCGAGGCCGACTTCGTCACCACCACCGACGGCACCGGCCTGGTGCACAACGCCGGCGCGTTCGGTGAGGAGGACAAGCAGGTCAGCGACCGCGAGGGCGTGGACCCGGTCATCCCCGTGGGCGCCGACGGCGCGTTCACCTTCCCGGTCGAGGAGTACGCGGGCCTGCAGGTCTTCGCGGCGAACGCCCCGATCATCGACCATCTCAAGGCGCGCACGCGCGGCGCGGGCGACGACGAGGCCGGGCGGACGACGCCGGGCACCGTGCTGCTGCGCCGCGAGCAGTACGCGCACTCCTACCCGCACTGCTGGCGCTGCCGGAACCCGCTGATCTACATGGGCGTGTCCTCGTGGTTCGTCGAGGTGACGAAGTTCAAGGACCGCATGGGCGAGCTGAACCAGGAGATCACCTGGGTGCCCGACCACATCAAGGACGGCCAGTTCGGCAAGTGGCTGGAGAACGCCCGCGACTGGTCGATCACGCGCAACCGGTTCTGGGGCTCGCCCGTGCCGGTGTGGAAGAGCGACAACCCGGCGTACCCGCGGATCGACGTCTACGGGTCGTTCGAGGACCTGGAGAAGGACTTCGGGCGGCTGCCGCTGGACCAGGACGGCAAGCCGAACCTGCACCGGCCGTTCGTCGACGACCTGACCCGGCCCAACCCGGACGACCCGAGCGGGCAGTCCATGATGCGCCGCGTCGAGGACGTGCTGGACGTCTGGTTCGACTCCGGCTCCATGCCCTACGGCCAGGTGCACTACCCGTTCGAGAACTCGGACTGGTTCGAGCACCACTTCCCGGGCGACTTCATCGTGGAGTACATCGGCCAGACGCGTGGCTGGTTCTACATGATGCACGTGCTGTCCACGGCGCTGTTCGACCGGCCCGCGTTCAAGACGGCGGTCTCGCACGGCATCGTGCTGGGTTCCGACGGCCGCAAGATGAGCAAGTCGCTGAAGAACTACCCGGACGTCAACGAGGTCTTCGACCGCGACGGCTCCGACGCGATGCGCTGGTTCCTCATGGCCTCGCCGATCCTGCGCGGCGGCAACCTCATCGTCACGGAGGACGGCATCCGCGACGCCGTCCGCCAGGTGCTGCTGCCGCTGTGGAGCACGTACTACTTCTTCACGCTGTACGCCAACGCCGGGAACGACGGCGCGGGCTACGCCGCCCAGCCGCTGACGCCGGAGCGTGTGGCCGGCCTGCCCGTCATGGACCGGTACCTGCTGGCGCGCACGCGCGGCCTGCTCGCCGACGTGACCGAGCAGCTCGACACGTACGACATCGCGGGTGCCTGCGACTCGGTGCGCCAGTACCTGGACGCGCTGACCAACTGGTACGTGCGCACGCAGCGCGACCGGTTCTGGGCCGAGGACGCCGACGCGTTCGACACCCTGTCCACCGCGCTCGAGGTGCTGTGCCGGGTCATGGCGCCGCTCGCGCCGCTGCTCACGGAGGAGGTCTGGCGCGGCCTGACCGGCGAGCGCTCCGTGCACCTGGCGGACTGGCCGTCGCTGGCGCCGGGCTCGCGCGAGGGCGAGGTCCTGGTGGCCGACGACGCGCTCGTGGCCGCCGTCGAGTCCGCCCGGGCCGTCGTGTCGCAGACGCTGGCGCTGCGCAAGGCGAACAAGCTGCGCGTGCGGCAGCCGCTGCGGTCGCTCGTCGTGGCGGTCGCGGATCCGGACGGCGTCGCGCCGTTCACCGGGCTGCTGGAGACGGAGCTGAACGTCAAGGAGGTGCGCCTGGTCGCGTTCTCGCCCGAGGTCGCGGCGTCGTTCGGCGTCACCGAGCGGCTCGCGGTCAACGCCCGCGCCGCCGGGCCGCGCCTGGGGCGTGGCGTGCAGGCCGTGATCAAGGCGGCGAAGTCCGGTGCCTGGTCCGTGTCCGGGGCGGGCGCCGTCGTGGTCGCGACGGCGGACGGCGACGTCGAGCTGCTCGAGAGCGAGTACGAGCTGACCACCGTCGTCGCCGGTGACACCGCCGGGGACGTCGCCGAGCCCACGACGGCGGCGAGCGTGCTCGCCGGCGGCGGGTTCGTGGTGCTCGACCTCGAGCTCGACGACGCGCTGCTGGCGGAGGGTTACGCCCGCGACGTGGTGCGGGACGTGCAGGACGCGCGCAAGGCCGCGGGCCTGCAGGTCGCCGACCGCATCACGCTGGACCTCACGGTCCCCGCCGAATGGGTCGCCGCCGTCGAGGCGCACCGCGACCTGGTCTCCCGCGAGACGCTGGCGGAGTCCCTCACCGTGAGCGCCGGGCCGGAGCGCGCCGTGACGGTCGCCAAGGCCTGATGCCCGTCGGCTGACGCCGCCCGCGCACCCGCGGGCGGCGTCAGCTGTCGATGCGGGCGTCCCACCTGGCGAGGATGTCCACCATCGGGATGCCGTAGACGTACGAGAAGCACTGCGTGGTCACCGAGGTGCTGCCGCAGCTGCGGCGGTTGGAGCCGCCGTCGATCATGCCGCGGGCGTACGCCTTGCCGTCGATGACGGCGTACATCGGCCCGCCGCTGTCGCCGCCGCCCACGACGACCCCGCCGTCGTCCCGGCTGGCCCGGAAGCCGTGGCAGGTCTTCTTGCCGCAGGTCCACGCGACGTCGACGGCGCGGACCTTGGCCCCGCAGTGCTCGCCCGTGACCGCCCCGGAGGAGCAGATGTTCTGGCCCACGGCGGGCTGCTGCACCCCGACGACGGGGAACCTGTAGCGCGCGTTGACGCTCGACGCGTTCCACGGCCCGCCGAACACCGAGCCCGACGTCCCGGGCTCGCCGACCGGGTCGATGAGCTCGGCGTCGATCTCCAGGGCGCGGTTGGTGACCTTGCCGAGCTGCTGGCCCTCGCCGTCGCGCACCAGGGAGCCGATCCCGGCGTTGCAGTGCGCCGCGCTGACGATCTTGTGGTTGCCGGCCGCCGTGACGATCGAGAAGCCCGTGGTGCAGTAGTCGGAGCCGCTGCTGGTGGCCATCGCGCCACCGGCGCTCCACGGCGCGGCGTCGTTGCGGCGGCTGACGGCGGTCGGCTGGACGCCGTCGTCGACGAGCTCGACCTGGACGGGCACGCCGGCCGCGGCGGTCAGGTTCTCGGCCAGGCCGGCCGTCCGGGCGGCGGCCGAGTCCCGGCTGACCTCGACGACCAGGCCGGTGTAGTCGCCGGCCGGCAGCGCCGCGACCACGGCGTCCGGGCCGTACGCCGCCCGCTGGCCGTCCAGCAGCCGGGTGCTCGCCGCGTGCAGGTCCGCCTCGCTCAGCGCGGCCCGCGCCACGTCGACGGTCACCCCCGCGGGGACCTGCTCCGCCAGCGCGCCGACCGAGGCTGGCACGTCGCCCTTCCACGAGACGGTCACCCGCGCGGCGTCGTAGTCGACGGCGACGCCGGCGTAGCCGGGAGCGCCGGCCAGCGCCGTGGCGGCGTGTGCGGTGTGGTCCACGGCGGACTCCAGGGCGGACTCCAGGGCGGCCCGTTCCGGCCCCTGGCGAAGACCGCCGGCGGTCGCCGGAACCGAGACCACCACCGACGCGGCGAGTGCCGCAGCGGCGACCCCGACGACGATCGTGCGGTGCACCGTGCTCTTTCGTCCCATGCTGTTGGTTCCCCCTCGACGAACCCTGCGCATCACGTCCGACGCCGCGATGTCATCGTTCTCGACAGGGTGAAATGCCGCAACACAGACGTGTGGTTCGTCCGGAGCTGACGCGGGCTGACGCGCGTTCAGCAGGCGGCATGCGACCGCCTCGCTGGTCCAGACGGTCCCGGACGCCCTGCTGAACGCAGCTCAGTTGGCCGGGGCCCCCGGCGGGCGCTCGAACGCGGTGTCGGTCCCGACGTCCAGCGCGTCCAGCACGAGACCCATGTACGACTGCGTGCCGATGAGGAGGCATCCGCCGCCCTCGGCCCGGGCGACCTCCATCCCGTGACCGATGGCGGTGCGGGCGTCCAGCACCTCGCCGTGCAGGTCCTCGGCCCGGGAGAACTTCAGGTAGTCGTCCGCCCGGGCCGGGATCACACGGTCGAACCCACGCAGCTCCGCGAAGCAGGCCGCGACGTCCTTCGTGTCGGGGAAGCTGGCCACCACGGTGTCGAGCCGACCGTGCCAGCCGAGGTATTCGGTGACGGCGGCCGCGACGCCCTCAGGCGAGATCGCGCCGTCGGCCATGACGGGCACCCCGTCGAGCACGTGCCGGCTCATCCGTCCCGGGATGCGGACGCTCGCGAGGGCGGCGGTGGCCGCCGCATCGTCAACCGGCCAGCCGAGGACGGCGGCCATGGCGTGTGCCGCGGCCTCCCCGAGGGCAGCGTTCAGCCGGGTGATCGGTGGCAGCCCGGTGGTGGCCGTCGGCGAGTCCGCCGTCACCGTCACGACCGACGTGCCGAACCGCGCGGCGGTCTCCTCCACGATCGCGGTCACCTCGGCGTCCTGCTCCACCGTCACGATCGTCCGTGTCGCAGGGCCCACGACACCGAGCAGGTCGCGTGCCACGTCGCCGAGGGTGGGGCCGAGCAGGTCGCCGTGCTCGTAGAACACCCTGGTCACCGCCACCACCTGCGGGTCGAACAGGCTGACCTCGTCCGACCGGCCACCGAGCCCTTCCTCCAGCACGAGCACGTCGGAACCCCGGTCTGCCGCCCAGGCCGCTCCAGCGATCGTGAACGCCCCGGTCGGCGACAGGTACCCGTCGCGCGTCGACGGGACCGAACCCCGGGCCCGGGCGAGGGCCTGCGCGAGATCCTCGTAGTCCTCGGGGGTGATGGCCCGACCGTCGACCCGCATGCGCTCCCGGTTGGTCCGCAGGCCTGGCGAGGAGACCAGACCAACGTGGGCCGGGCGGTCTCCCGCGACGATCGCGGCGGACAGCGTCGCGGCGGCGTGCACCGCCGTCGTGCCCTTGCCCTTGGACCCCACCACGGTGAGCACGGGCGGCGTGCCGTCCCACGTACCCAGCGCCGCGCCGACGGCCCGAGCGCGGGCCAGCGACCGGTGCGCCCCGGGTTCCTTGTCCCGCCACTCCTCGAAGAAGGGGCCGTCTCCGGGAAGGTGCTGGGCGGTCACCCACACACCCTCTCATCGCCGCGGCCCACCGCGGGACCGGTCGGCTCGGCCATCTCCTCCACCCAGCCCTCGTCGACCCGAGCCCCGCTCCGTGGGTGGGGGATGCGCAGGCGGGCCAGCGCGAACACCGACATCAGGGCCGTCCCGAGGCCCAGCGTGATCCAGTGGGGGTCGGGCAGAGCCGCACCGGCGAGCACCAGGCTGGCCAGGGGGACCACCAGGGCGTTGAGGTTGCCGACCAGGACCGGTCGCAGGCGGCGTCGCACGGTGACCACCGTCGCCACCGGCGCACCCAGGTCGTTCCGGAGACTGGACGACATGCGCACCACCACGTGCGGTGACATGCCTTCGGGAAGGTGGGGCCAGAGGCGATTGACCCGCTGCACCTTCTTGATCGAGACCGGCGGTACGCCCGTCTCCGGCGGGTCATGGTCGGCGACGGCGAGCGCGGCGACCTCGCGGCCTCCCCAGCGGACCAGCACCTGCTGACCGGACTCGACACCGATCCGGTCGAACACCGCGGGGTGCAGGGCGATCACGGGTGCCCCGTCGTCACCGGCGTGCGCCTGGACCACTCGGGCGGTGAAGTCCGGCGCGCGGAAGAGGGCGCGCCAGAGCCGTTCCAAGGTGTGGTCCACGGCGCTGCCCAGCCGGCGGAACCTCTTGTCCTGTGCCCGGCGCCGGATCACCTCCGAGGGAGCAGCCACGAGCGCGACAAGGCCGTCGTCCACGTCGCCGTCGGAGGCGATGAGAAGCCGGAGCTGGTAAGCGAGCCGGAGGCTTCCCTCCCGTACATGGTCGCGGGCCACGGCCCTGACCCAGGCCGTGACACCGTTCCGCACCAGGAGGTAGGTACCCGGGACCACGTCGGCGGGGTTGACGTGCACCTCGTCGGCAGCGGGCATGTCGCGGGCGAGCGCGGCGCGGGTGCGCAGCGGTATCACCGGCGGCACCCGCACCGACAGCGAGACGGCGCTGTTCATCGCATCGCTCAGGGCCCTGCTGGCCCCGATCTCTTCCGGAAGCAAGTCACGGGCACCGTCCGGTATCCCGTCGGCCGCCGCACTCCACGCCCAGGCGACCGTGGAGCGAACGTCGGTGGAGACGGTGACCGGCACCGGACCGTGGATCCCCGACAGCAGGTCCGGGTGGACGACGACGGTCGCCAGACCCGAGGGAATCTTCACCGGCACCGCCGTGAAGCGTGTCCGGGGTTGCGATGCCGAGCATTCGATCGCCGCGGCCAGGGCGGTGACCAGCCGGGAGAGTTCCTCCGGTTCACCCGACGGCAGGCGCAGGTGGGCCCCGATCTCCACCTGGACCGCCGCGATGCCACGCGCCTGGGCGAAGGAGGTGACGGTGGTCGGCCGCATGGCGTCGAAGATCTCGTTGGTCGTGACCCGAAGGCCGCAGCCCATGAGGGCCGCGACGACGTCGGCGGGCGCCACGCCGGTGCCGGTCCCGAGGTCGACGTCGGACTCCGGGCGGCTCCGCATGCCGTGCAGGTCTATGACGATCGCCGGCCGCAGCTCGGTCAGCCGTGCCTTGAGCGGATGCTCCTCGTCGAAGTTCGCGTCACCGGCCGTGCTCTGCGCTACCAGGGCGGTGCAGCCCGTCAGCCGGGCGAGCAGAAGGGCGAGGCCGCCCGTACCCCGGTCGGCGACCTTGGTCGCGCCGTCGCGCTCATGATTCGTCGCGTGCGGTGCGGTGACCACGACGTCCGGCCGCTTCGTCCCAGCGATCTCCAGCAGTCCCGGTGTCGGTTCCGACACACTGTCCGCGATCGCAGAGGGCCAGGGTGGTACCCCGCCTTCGTACCGGTCCTGGCTGAAGATCTGCTCGAATCCGAGCCAACGGGCCGTGAGGTCGTCGTCCGCCATCGATCCCTGCTGCCCGTCCGACACCTGCTGAGCCCCCGCACGAGATCGGCAACGTTGTTTTCGGAACCCTATCCTCGTCACGTGGACGAAGCCTTTGAAGCAGTTCGCCGCGAGATCGCGGCACGAGCCCCTGAATTTGACATCGACCCCACCATGGCCCGCGTCGAGCGGGTCCTGGAGCTGCTCGGCGACCCGCACCGCGCCTACCGGACCGTCCACATCACGGGGACGAACGGCAAGTCCTCCACGGCGCGCATGGTCGAGCGCCTCGTGCGCGAGCACGGGCTGCGCACCGGCCGGTTCACGTCGCCGCACCTCACGAGCGTCACCGAGCGCATCGCGATCGACGGCGAGCCGCTCACGCCCGAGCGGTTCGTCGAGGTGTTCGAGGACGTCGCGCCCTACATCGGCGTCGCCGACCGCGAGTCCCAGGAGAAGGGCGGGCCGCGCCTGAGCTTCTTCGAGGTACTCACCGTCATGGCCTTCGCCGCGTTCGCCGACGCACCCGTCGACGTCGCGATCATCGAGGTGGGCATGGGCGGCACCTGGGACTCCACCAATGTGGTCGACGGCGAGGTCGCCGTCATCACGCCCGTCGCCATGGACCACGAGCGGTGGCTCGGCTCCACGATCGAGGAGATCGCCACCGAGAAGTCCGGGATCATCAAGAAGGACGCCGTCGCGGTCATCGCCGAGCAGCCCGACGCCGCGATCGAGCCCATCCTCGCCCGCGCGCACTCCGTCAACGCCCACCTGATCCGCGAGGGCGTCGACCTGGACGTCGCCGACCGGCGCATCGCCGTCGGCGGCCAGCTCCTCGACCTGCGCACCCCCGCCGGCGTCTACACCGAGGTCTTCCTGCCCCTCCACGGCGCCCACCAGGCGCACAACGCGCTGCTGGCGCTCGCGGCCACGGAGGCCCTGCTCAGCGGCGGCCGGGCGCTCGGCGCCGAGATCGTCGAGGCCGCGTTCGCCGACGTCGACGCGCCGGGCCGCCTCGAGGTGGTGCGCTCCAGCCCCACGGTGCTGGTCGACGTCGCGCACAACCCGGCCGGCGCGGAGGCGATGGTGGACGCGCTCGGGGAGTCGTTCAACCTGGAGCGGGTCGTTGCCGTCGTCGCCGTGATGGCGGACAAGGACTCCGAGGGCTTCCTCTCGGTCCTGGAGCCCGTGATCGCGGAGATCGTGGTCACCCGGAACTCCTCGGACCGGTCCGCCGAGCCGGAGGACCTGGCCGAGGTGGCCCGCGACGTCTTCGGCGAGGACCGCGTGCACGTGGCCGACCGGCTCGACGAGGCGCTCCAGATCGCGGCGGACCTGGCGGAGGCCGACGAGACGGCGGGCGCCGCCGTCGGCACGGGCGTGCTCGTGACCGGTTCCGTGGTCACGGTCGCGGACGCCCGCATCCTGGTCGGCCGCGCCTGAGCACGAACGCCGGCCGCGCCTGATCGCGGGCGCCCGAGGCGCCGGTCCGGGCACCGGGGGGGGGCAGGGAACACGAGGGGGAGGCCCCCAACACGCACACCTCAGTCCAAGACGAACGAAGGAGGGGGGGTCAGGAAGGAGAAAGGGA
>NZ_JBHWLR010000009.1:185913-219324 GCF_042731755.1 Promicromonospora sp. NPDC059942 | reverse complement strand
TTATCACAGCCCAAGAACAAAAACCTCCTCCCTCTTCTGCCTCTGTCCTCTCGCTCCTTTTCTCCTGCCGCGGTGGGGCCCCGCCCCTGCCCCCCCCCCCCCCCCCGACCCGGCCTCTCCTGTACGACCCGGCCCGGCGTGGTGTTACATGAACCCCAGGGGACGTGTTCGCGGGCCCGGCGCCGGCGCCGGGCCGCACAGTCCCGCGAGGAGGTCGCCGTGAAGAAGCTGCTGAACGATCCCGCGGACGCCGTCGCCGACTCCCTGGCCGGCTTCGCGCTCGCGCACGCCGAGCTGGTGCAGGTCAGTACGTCGCCCGTCTTCGTCAGCCGCGCCGGAGGCGCGGTCACCGGAAAGGTCGGCCTGGTCAGCGGTGGCGGGTCGGGGCACGAGCCCCTGCACGCGGGCTTCGTCGGGGACGGCATGCTCGACGCCGCCGTCCCGGGCGCCGTGTTCACCTCGCCGACGCCGGACCAGATCCAGCCCGCGATCCAGGCCGCCGACGGCGGCGCCGGGGTGCTCACGATCGTCAAGAACTACACGGGCGACGTGCTGAACTTCGAGACCGCGGTGGAGCTCGCCGAGGCGGAGGGCGTCGAGGTCGCCTCGGTGCTCGTGAACGACGACGTCGCCGTCGAGGACTCGCTCTACACCGCCGGCCGGCGCGGGGTGGCCGGCACCGTGGCCGTCGAGAAGATCGCGGGTGCCGCCGCGGCCCGTGGCGTCGACCTCGCGGGCGTGACCGCCGTCGCCGAGCAGGTGATCGCGAACGTCCGGACCATGGGCGTGGCGCTGGCCGCGCCCACCGTGCCGCACGTGGGCCGGCCCAGCTTCGACCTGGGTGAGGACGAGATCGAGGTGGGCATCGGCATCCACGGCGAGCCCGGCCGCCACCGCGTGGCCGCGGTCGGCGCCGACGAGGTCACGGAGATGCTCCTGACACCCGTCGCCGACGACCTTGCCCTGGACGGCGGCGACCGAGTGTTGCTGTTCGTCAACGGTATGGGCGGCACCCCGCTCTCCGAGCTCTACGTGGTCTATGGTCGAGCGCGGCGCCTTCTCGAGGAGCGCGGCGTCACGGTCTCCCGGTCGCTGGTGGGCAACTACGTGACGTCCCTCGAGATGCAGGGGGCATCGGTCACCGTCCTCCGGCTGGACGACGAGCTGGAGGCCCTCTGGGACGCGCCGGTGAACACTGCAGCACTCCGGTGGTGAGACGAGAAGGGTTCTGAGACATGGCGCTGGACGCGGACTGGGCGGAGCGATGGGTGCGCCGCACGGCGGACGCGATCGCGGACGCGAAGGACGAGCTCACGGAGCTCGACCGGCAGATCGGCGACGGTGACCACGGCGAGAACATGCATCGCGGCTTCCACGCCGTGGTGGCGCGGCTCGACGACCCGGCGGCCCAGCCCGGCGCCGCGGACGAGCGGACCGTCGGTGACGTGCTCAAGCTCGTGGCGACGACCCTGATGTCCACGGTGGGCGGCGCGTCCGGCCCGCTGTACGGCACGGCGTACCTGCGCGCGGCGAAGGTCTCGGGCCGCCCGCAGATCGACCCGCCCGCCGTCGTCGCGGTGCTGGAGGCCGCGCTGGAGGGTGTGTCCTCGCGCGGCAAGGCGACGGTGGGGGAGAAGACGATGGTCGACGCGTGGCAGGCGGCGGTCGACGCGGCCGAGGCCGCGGCGGGCGACGGCGGCTCCGAGGTGGACGTGCTGCGCGCGGCGGCCGAGGCGGCGGACAAGGCGGCGACGGGCACCATCCCGATGGTCGCGACCAAGGGCCGGGCCTCGTACCTCGGCGAGCGCAGCGCGGGTCACGAGGACCCGGGCGCACGCTCCACAGCACTGGTCCTGGGCGCGGCGCTGGCCGCCGCTCTCGCCGGTCCGGAGTCCGCCGACCCTCGCGGCGCGGCATGACGGCGCGGGTCGCGCTGGTCCTCGTCTCGCACTCCGCCGAGCTGGCCCGCGGGGCCGCCGAGCTCGCCGGGCAGATGGCACCCGACGTCCTGGTCCGCGGCGTGGGCGGCGGGCCCGACGGCGGGCTGGGAACCTCGCTCGACGCGATCCAGCAGACCCTGGAGGAGGTTCTCGCGGCCCTCGCCGACGCGGGCGCGAGCGGTGGCAGCGGCGTCGTCGTGCTCGGGGACCTCGGGTCCTCGGTGCTGACGGTCGAGGCGGCCCTGGAGCTGGACGACACGCTGGCCGAGCACGCGGTGCTGGCGCGCGCGCCGTTCGTCGAGGGCGCGGTCGCCGCGGCCGTGACGGCGCACGGCGGGGCCGACCGGGACGCCGTGCTGGCGTCGGCGAACGCGGCGGTCGGGATGTTCGCGGCGATCGAGGCCGCGCAGTCGCCCGGGGCGGGCGAGCCGTCGTCCGCCGGGGAGCCCGCGGGCACGCGCACCGTGACCGTCCGCAACCCCCTGGGCCTGCACGCCCGCCCGGCGGCGCTGGTGTCGCGCAAGGTGGCCGAGCTGGGCGCGAGCGTGACCATCGACGGCGTGGACGCCTCCAGCGTGCTCCAGCTCATGGCGCTGGGCGCCACGCAGGGGCGCGAGCTGCGCGTGGAGGCCACCGGCGACGGCGCCGCGGAGGCCGTGACGACCGTCGTGGAGATGATCGAGTCCGGGTTCGGCGAGGTGTGACCGCGGTCTCATCTTTTTGCAGTTGATGAAATTTTGCGCGGGGTGCAAGAATTGACGCATGGCCCCCACCTCGTCGCGCGAGACCGTCGCGCCCGCTGAGCCCGGATCCAGCCCGGACCTGCGCGAGCTCGTGTCCGCGCTGGAGGGCTCGCCCGCGGAACAGGGCCTGCGCGAGCGCAAGAAGCGCGCGCGGCGCGCGGCGCTGATCGACGCCGCGCAGAACCTGGTCGCCGAGCACGGCCTGGACGCCGTGACCGTCGAGATGATCAGCGCCGAGGCGAACGTCTCGCCCCGCACGTTCTTCAACTACTTCGAGTCCAAGGACGACGCCGTGCTCGGCGCGGAGGACACCGGCCTGCCGGAGGACGTCATCCGCACCTTCGTCGAGGGCGGCCCGACGGGCCGGCTGCTGTCCGACCTCCAGGTCGTGGTCGCCGCCCTGCTCGCGCCCGCCGGCGAGGCCCACGACCGGGTCATGCGGGCCATGGACCTCATGCAGCAGGAGCCTGCCCTGCTGCGCCGCCACGTGGTCTGGATGGACCGGCACAAGAGCCGGCTCGGCGAGCTCTTCGAGGCCCGCCGGGCGACCGTCCCGTTCACCACGGACGCCGAGCTGCTCACGATGCTCGTCCTGCTCATGCTGCGCACCGCGCTCGTCGCCTGGGAGCACGCCGGCTACACCGGCAACCCGGCCGACCACCTGCCTGTCGCCGTCGCGCAGCTCGTCGACCTCGTCGCGGCCGACCTCGAACGCTGAACCTCCCGCTCCTCCCGCACCTCCCGCACCTCGCCCGACCTGACCCCCAGAAAGGCACCTCCATGAGCCACGCCGTGACCACGGCGCCGGACAAGCCGCTGGTCGTACTGAACCAGCGCACGATCTGGCTGATCTTCGGGGCCCTGATGGCCTCCATGTTCCTGTCCTCCCTGGACCAGACCATCGTCGGCACCGCCATGCCCACCATCGTGGGTGAGCTGAACGGCGTGCAGCACCAGGGCTGGGTCATCACGGCCTACATCCTGGCGATCGCCATCGCGATGCCGCTGTACGGCAAGTTCGGCGACCTCTACGGCCGGCGCTGGCCGTTCCTCGTGGCGGTCGGCCTCTTCGTCGTCGCGTCGCTCGGCGGTGGCATGGCGCAGTCGTTCGAGGCCCTCGTGGCCTGGCGCGCCGTGCAGGGCCTCGGCGGCGGTGGCCTGATGATCCTGTCGCAGGCGATCATCGCCGACATCATCCCGGCGTCCGACCGCGGCAAGTACATGGGCCCGATGGGCGCCCTGTTCGGCATCTCCGCCGTCGCCGGCCCGCTGCTCGGCGGCTGGCTCACCGACGGCCCCGGCTGGCGCTGGACCTTCTGGATCAACGTGCCGATCGGCATCGCCGCGTGGTTCATCGCGTACTTCGCGCTCAAGCTGCCCTCGCACCGCTCGGGCCGGCCCACCGACTGGGGCGGCATCCTGACGATGGCGCTCGGCACCACCGGCATCGTGCTGCTGACGAGCTGGGAGTCGCTCGGCCACGACGGCTACGACTGGTCCGACCCGACGCTGCTCGGTGTCCTGTTCGGCACGGCCGTGCTGGTGGGTCTTTTCGTCTTCATCGAGAACCGCGTGGCGGAGCCGCTCATCCCGCTGCGGCTGTTCAAGAACCGCACGTTCACCATCACCACGCTCATCGGCCTCGTGCTCGGCATGGGCATGTTCTCCGCCATGGCGATGCTCCCGACGTTCCTGCAGATGTCGGCCGGCGCGGGCGTCACCGAGTCCGGCCTGCTGATGCTCCCGATGATGGCCGGCGTGATGCTGACCTCGATCGTCTCCGGCTTCGCGATCTCGAAGACGGGCCGCTACAAGATGTTCCCGGTGGCCGGCCTCGCGATCACGATCCTCGGCATGATCTGGCTGACCCGGCTCGAGGGCGGCATGTCGCTCTGGCTGTTCGGCGCCATGATCTTCGTGCTCGGCGCCGGCATGGGCCTGATCATGCAGACGATCGTGCTCGCGGTGCAGAACTCGGTGGACCCGCACGAGCTGGGCACGGCGACGTCGTCGAACAACTTCTTCCGGGAGATCGGCGCGGCCGTGGGTACCGCCGCGTTCACCACCGTGTTCACGTCGCGCCTGACGGACAACCTGCAGGGCGTCTTCGAAGGCCTTCCGGAGGGTGCCGCGCCCGCGGGCGGTGGCTCCAGCCTGACGCCGCAGATCGTCCAGCAGCTCCCCGAGCCGCTGCGCAGCGGCGTGGTCGACGCCTTCGCGGACTCGCTCGCCCCGGCGTTCTGGTACCTGGTGCCGCTGGTCGTCGTCGGCCTCGTGCTCGCGCTGTTCCTCAAGGAGGTCAAGCTGTCCAACCAGGCCGGCATGGTCGCCCGCGGCGAGGCCGTCATGGAGGGCGCGACCGAGCCCGTCGCCGTGGGCGGCGGGGTCGCGGTCCTGGACGGCCAGGCCGCGCCCGACGCCGGCCGGGACGCCGGCCGGGACGGGGAACGCAAGGAGACGGATATCCTGAACCGGTGAGCAAGGACCGACCCGCCCCCGGCGACCGCATCAAGCCCAAGAAGTCCGCGCTGGTGCAGTTCACGTCCACCACGCTGCTGCTCGAGGTGTTCCTCGTGCTGTTCGCGACCCTGGTGGTGTGGGCCCTGCGCGACTCGGAGTTCGGGCGCGGCCCGCTGCGCATCGAGTCGGGCGGCGCGATCTGGGCGCTCGGCGGGATCCTCTGCCTGGTGCTGGTGATCCTGTCGCGGGCCCAGGGCACGACGACGGGCCGGGCGGCGGGCACCCTCGCCCAGCTCCCGGTGCTCGCCATGGGCCTGCTGCTGCCGATGATGTACTTCGTCGGCGGGATCTTCGTGGTGCTGTGGTTCTACGCGCTGCGGCTCGGCGCGCGCGTGGACCGCGAGCGGGCGGAGTACGACGCCGCCCACCCCGAGACGGCCCCGAACACCCCCTGAAGTCGTGTGTCAGACGCTCAGGTCACCCCGGTGACCTGAGCGTCCGACACGTTCGGGGAGGGGGCGCGGTCCCGATAGGGTTGGGCCCATGACCGACGTCGCAGAGAAGACCCTGCCCACGGAGGCCTCGACGCAGCCCGTGGCCGAGCGCACCCTCGTCCTCGTCAAGCCGGACGGCGTGCGCCGCGGCCTGTCCGGCGAGATCCTGCGCCGCATCGAGGCCAAGGGCTACACGCTGCGCGCCGTGCAGCTCAAGGACGCCACGACCGAGCTGCTGGCCGCGCACTACGCCGAGCACGAGGGCAAGCCGTTCTACGCCCCCCTGGTCGAGTTCATGATGTCGGGCCCCGTCCTGGCCGTCGTGGCCGAGGGCCAGGGCGTGATCCCCGGCTTCCGCTCGCTGGCCGGCGCCACCAACCCGACCGACGCCGCCCCCGGCACCATCCGCGGTGACCTGGGCCGCGACTGGGGCACCAAGGTGCAGCAGAACCTCGTGCACGGCTCCGACTCCGCGGAGTCGGCGGCGCGCGAGATCTCCCTCTGGTTCCCCGAGCTGGGCTGACCGCCCCCGCACCGCACGTCCGTCGAAGCGGCACCCTGCCGAGGCATCCGGGTGCCGCTTCGGCATATCCCGGCGGTACGTCCGACGTTCAGACCGCGTTCACAGTTAGGCTCACCGAGTGCATCTCAAGACGCTCACGCTCCGGGGCTTCAAGTCCTTCGCGTCGGCGACCACCCTCGAGCTCGAGCCGGGCATCACCTGCGTGGTGGGTCCGAACGGCTCCGGCAAGTCCAACGTGGTCGACGCGCTCTCCTGGGTCATGGGCGAACAGGGTGCCAAGTCGCTCCGCGGCGGCAAGATGGACGACGTCATCTTCGCCGGCACGTCCGGCCGCGCGCCCCTGGGCCGCGCCGAGGTGGCGCTGACGATCGACAACACCGACGGCGCGCTGCCGATCGACTACACCGAGGTCACGATCTCCCGCACGCTGTTCCGCAGCGGCGGTTCCGAGTACGCGATCAACGGCAACAGCTGCCGCCTGCTGGACATCCAGGAGCTCCTGAGCGACTCCGGCATCGGCCGCGAGATGCACGTCGTGGTGGGGCAGGGGCAGCTCGACGCCGTGCTCCGCGCCACGCCGGAGGAGCGCCGCGGCTTCATCGAGGAGGCCGCGGGCGTCCTCAAGCACCGCAAGCGCAAGGAGAAGGCGCTCCGCAAGCTCGACGCGATGCAGGGCAACCTGGCGCGCCTGGGCGACCTGACGGCCGAGCTGCGGCGCCAGCTCGGGCCGCTGGGCCGGCAGGCCGAGGCGGCCCGCAAGGCGCAGACCGTGCAGCGCGACCTGCGCGACGCGAAGTCCCGCCTGCTGGCCGACGACCTGGCCCAGCTCACCGCTCAGCTCGAGCAGGAGAGCGCCGACGAGCGGTCGCTCAAGCAGCGGCAGGCCGAGACCGAGGCGGCGCTGACCGAGGCGCGCGGCCTGCTGGCCCGCCTCGAGGCGGCGACGTCGGCCGAGTCGCAGCAGGTCAGCCAGGCGGGCGACACCGTCTTCGCGCTGTCCCAGACCAGGGAGCGCCTGCGCAGCCTCCAGTCGCTGGCGGGGGAGCGCGCCAGGCTGCTCGGCACCGCCGAGCCCGCGCACCAGGGCCAGGACCCCGACGACCTGGAGGCCCAGGCCGCCCGCTCCCGCGCGAGCGAGGAGGAGCTGGCCACCGAGGTCGCCATCGCGCGCGAGACGGTCGAGTCCGCCGTCGACGTCCGGGCGGAGGCCGAGGCGGCCGCCCAGGCCGCCGAGCGTTCGCACGCCGCGCTGCTGCGCGCCGCCGCGGACCGCCGTGAGGGCCTCGCGCGCCTCGCCGGCCAGGTCGCCGCGCGCCGCAGCCGGGTCGAGGCCGCGCAGTCGGAGCTCGACCGCCTGCGCGACGCGCTGCTGGAGGCCGAGCAGCGCATGGAGGAGTCCTCGGGCGCGCTCTCGGCGCTGGAGACCGAGGTCGGCGGGGTCGAGGGGGACGGCGAGGGGCTCGACGTCGCGCACGAGGCGGCGTCCGAGGTGCTGGAGCTGGCCAAGGCCGAGGTGCGGCACCTCCAGGAGCAGGTGACGACGGCGCAGCGGGACCGCAGCTCCGCGGCCGCCAGGGTCGAGGCGCTGGAGCTGAGCCTGGACCGCAAGGACGGCGCGGGCACGCTGCTCGCGGCCCACCAGCCGGGCGTCCTCGGCTCGGTGGCGGCGCTGCTGGGCATCGAGGCGGGCTTCGAGGACGCGGTCGCCGCCGCGCTCGGCCCGGTGGCGGACGCCGTGGCCGTGGCGGGCGTCGACGAGGCCGTCGACGCGCTGCGGCTGCTGCGTGACGAGGACGCGGGCCGGGCCAGCCTGGTCGTGGGCTCGGACCGGACGGCACCCGCCGTCGAGCGCCCCGCCGTCGACCTGCCCGCCGGCGCCCGCTGGGCCACCGACGTGGTCCAGGTGGCGGGTCCGGCGTCGGCCGCGCTGCGGACGATCCTGCAGGACGTCGTGGTGGTGGACGACCTCGCCCGCGCCCGCGCGCTGGTCCGGGACCAGCCGGTGGTCGCGGTGACCCGCGCCGGCGACCTGCTGGGCGCGACGCGCGCGTGGGGCGGCTCGGCCGCCGCGCCGAGCGTGCTGCACCTGCAGTCCGCCCTGGACGAGGCCAAGGCGGCCCGGGACGAGGCCGCCGCCCGTGACATCGACGGTTCGGCCCACCTGGAGCGGGCCCGTGCCGAGCGCACGGCGGCCCAGGAGCGTTACGACGAGACGCTCGCCCGGCTCGGGGAGGCCGACGCCGCCCGCGCGGCCGCCGCCGAGCAGCTCGGTTCGCTCGGCGCCGCCGCGCGGGCCGCCCGGGCCGAGGCCGACCGGCACCGGGCCGCCCTCGACCAGGCGCAGTCCCGGCGCGCCGAGGACGAGATGGAGCTCGAGGCGCTCGTCGAGCGCATGACGATCGCCGAGGAGGAGCCCGCCGACGACGAGGGCTCGGCCGACGAGCTGCAGGCGGAGCGCGACGAGGCCACCGCGGCCGCCTCGGCGGCCCGGGCGCGGGAGACCGAGGCCCGGCTTGCGCTGCGCACCGCCGAGGAGCGCGCCCGCGCCGTGTCGGGCCGCGCGCAGGCGCTGGCCGCCGCCGCGGAGCAGGAGCGCGAGGCCCGGGCCCGCGCCGCCGAGCGCGAGGAGCTGCGGCGCCGCGACGCGTCGCGCGCGGTGCTGGTGCAGCAGGCGGTCGCCGTGGCTCTGGAGGCCATCGCGCGCTCGCTGGACCGGGCCGCCGCCGACAAGGCGGCCGCCGAGGAGGCCCGCGCCGCCGGGTCGGAGCAGCTCGTCGCCGTCCGGGGGAGCGTCGAGTCGCTGACCGCCGAGCTGCGCGAGCTGACCGACGTCGCCCACCGCGACGAGGTCGCCCGCGCCCAGCAGCTGCTGCGCCTGGAGCAGCTCCAGACGCGCGCCACCGAGGAGCTCGGTACTGACCCCGAGGTGCTGGTCGAGGAGTTCGGCCCGCACCAGCCCGTCCCGGTCTTCGACGGCGACGTGGCGGTGCGCGGGCGCAAGCGCCGCGCCGTGGTCGAGCGGGACGAGGAGGGCAACCCCATCCGCTACGAGGGCGACCCGGCGCTGCCCCGCGGTGCCGCGGCCCGCGAGGACGCTCTCATCGCGCGGACGCGCGCCCTGCACGAGGCCGGGATCCGGCCGGACGACCCCGCGGCCACCGCCGTGATCGTCGCGGCGGCCGGCGCCGAGCCGGAGGAGCCCGCGGCCGAGGACGAGGTCACGCAGGCCCCGGCGGACGACGTCCCCGGGCCGCCGAAGCCGGACCGGACCGTCCCGTACGTGCGCGAGGAGCAGGAGGCCCGGCTGGCGAAGGCCGAGCGGGCGCTGTCCCGCATCGGCACGGTGAACCCGCTGGCGCTGGAGGAGTTCGCGGCCCTGGAGGAGCGGCACCAGTTCCTCGTGGACCAGCTCGCGGACCTGAAGAAGTCGCGCGAGGACCTGCTCCAGATCGTCGACGACATCGACGAGCGCGTGCAGCAGGTGTTCGCCGAGGCCTTCCAGGACACCGCGGCGAAGTTCCTCGAGATCTTCCCCCGCCTGTTCCCCGGCGGCGAGGGCAAGCTGACGCTCACCGAGCCGGACGACCTGCTGACCACCGGCATCGAGGTCGAGGCGCGTCCGGCGGGCAAGAAGGTCAAGCGGCTGTCGCTGCTCTCCGGCGGCGAGCGGTCGCTGGCGGCCGTCGCGTTCCTCGTCTCGATCTTCAAGGCGCGGCCCAGCCCGTTCTACATCATGGACGAGGTCGAGGCCGCGCTCGACGACGTGAACCTCGGCCGGCTCATCGAGATCTTCAAGGAGCTGCAGAAGGACAGCCAGCTCATCGTGATCACGCACCAGAAGCGCACGATGGAGGTGGCCGACGCCCTCTACGGGGTGACCATGCGCGGCGACGGCGTCACGACGCTGATCAGCCAGCGCATGGGCGACAGGGAGTCCGTCACCGCGTAGTGCCGCCGCTGGGTGGTAACCCGGCGTAGGGGGTGATTTTTCGCACCTCGACGTCGGGAACCTCCAGGTGTGAGGGATTTCTCCTGGCGGAACGGCGCGTGTCACACGGCGTGTCGCGGCCTTCCGCGCGGCGGTACCGGACAAGACACGACACAATAGGGACCATGTGGTGGTCGGTCATTCTGCTCGTGGTGTGCTTGGTGTTGGCCGTTGGTGTCTTCGTCGTCGCCAGTCAGATGGATGCGCCCTCGAGCAGCAACACCGAGGAGTTCTCGTTCCTTCAATGGTTCCGCTCGGGCCTCGCTCGCCTGCGCGGTGACGCCGAGCGGCGCAAGGACGGCCGCCGTCATGGCGCGTCCGCCGTCGCGACCCATGCCGTGGGCGCCCCGTCCGTGTGGGTGGGCAAGCCGCGCGTGGTCAGGCCGGACACCTCGCCCGTGGACATGGGCATGTCCGAGTTCTTCGCCGCCACGGTCGAGTCCAAGCCGGGCTACGTCGACGCCGAGGAGCTCACCGACGTGCTGAACCGGGCGCGCGACCAGGCGCAGAAGACGCTGCACGTGCCGCTGGGCACCGTGCCGCTCAAGCCGGCCAACCTCGTCCCCGGCCAGCTGCGGGCAGTGCGCCCGGTCCGCTCCGCGCAGAAGGTCACGCCGCAGAACGTCACGCAGCAGAAGGTGGCGCAGGAGCCGCCGGCCGCCGACCAGGGCCCGGCCCAGGCCGCGAGCTAGTCACGGCGGGCCGCAGCCCCGCAGCTCAGCCCTGCACCGTGTGGTGCGGCACGATGACCGGCGTCCCGGTGCGCGGGTCGCTGAGGATCGTCGCCTCGACGGAGAACACCTCGCGCAGCAGCTCCGGGGTCACCACCTCGCCGGGCGACCCCTGCGCGACGATCTCGCCGTCGCGCATCGCCACGATGTGGTGCGCGTAGCGGCAGGCCAGGTTGAGGTCGTGCAGCACCATGACGACCGTCCGGCGGTGGTCCCGGTTGAGCGCGGCGACCAGCTCCAGGACGTCGAGCTGGTGGGCCATGTCGAGGTACGTGGTCGGCTCGTCCAGGAGGAGCAGGTCGGTCTGCTGGGCCACGGCCATCGCGATCCACGCCCGCTGGCGCTGCCCGCCGGACAGCTCGTCGACGTCGCGCGCGGCCAGCTCGGCGGTGCCCGTGGCGCGCAGCGCCTCCTCGACGGCCTCGGTGTCGCCCTCGCCCCACTGGTGCCACCAGCTCTGGTGCGGATGGCGCCCCCGGGAGACGAGGTCGCGCACCGTGATCCCCTCGGGCGGCACGGGTGACTGGGGCAGCATGCCCAGGACGCGGGCAACCTCGCGGGTGGGGCGCTCGGAGATGGCCCTGCCGTCCAGCAGCACCGTGCCGTCGGCGGGCGGCATGAGGCGGGCGAGGCCGCGCAGCAGGGTGGACTTGCCGCAGGCGTTGGGGCCCACGATGACCGTCACCTGCTGGTCGGGGACGTCGAGCGACAGCTCCCGCACGACGGTCCGGTCGCCGTAGCCCAGCGTGACGGCGTCCGCCCGCAGGCGGGCCGCGGACGTGGCGGTGGTGGGCATCAGGGGGTCCCTCTCGTCGAGCGGCGGCGCTGGAGCAGGTACAGCAGGTAGGGCGCGCCGACCAGACCGGTCAGGACGCCGACGGGAAGCTGCGCGGGCAGCGCCGTGCGCGCGACGGTGTCCGCGACCAGCACGAGCACGGCGCCGGCCGCCCCCGCCAGGACCGGCGGGATGTCGGGCACGCCGGCGACCCGGCGCGCCACCTGCCCGGCGACCAGGGCCACGAACGCGACCGGTCCGGCGGCCGACGTGGCGAGCGCCGCGAGGCACACCGCGACCACCAGCAAGGCGGCGCGGGCCAGGCCCGGGCGCACGCCCCAGCCGGCCACCACCTCGTCCTCGAACAGCAGCGCGCGGTTGGTGCGGGCCAGCACGAGCGCCGCGGGCAGCAGCACGGCCAGGCCCACCAGGACGGGCGTCGCCTCGCCCCAGCCGCGCGCGTTCAGGCTGCCGGTGAGCCAGGCCGCGGAGCGCTGCGCGTCGTACACGTCGATCCGGGTCAGCAGGAACTGCGTCAGGGCGGTCATCGCGGCGGACAGCGCGATGCCGACCAGCAGGATGCGGCGCCCCCGCAGGGCGCCGTCGCGGCCGAGCAGCGCGATCAGTCCCGCCGCGGCGAGGCCGCCCGCGAGGGCGGCGACCGGGATCGGCACGATGCCCACCGGGCCGCCCAGGGAGCCGACGGCGATGACGCCCACCACCGCGACCGAGGCGCCCGCGCTGATGCCGAGCACGTCGGGGCTGGCCAGCGGGTTGCGCAGCACGCTCTGGCTCAGCCCGCCGGCCACGCCGAAGGCGGCGCCGACGGCCAGCGCCAGGACCACCCGGGGCAGCCGGACCTCCTGCACGGCGTACACCGTGTTCTCCGGTCCCTGCCCACGCAGCGCCTGCCACAGGGCGGCGGGCGCGGTGGCCTGGTCGCCCAGGCTCAGGGCGAGCGCGGACACGAGCAGCAGGAGCAGGAGCGCCCCGAGCACGGCGACGACCACCCGGCCGCGCGGCCGGGGGCGGGGGAGCAGCCGGCGCGCGGCCGGGCGCCCGGTTCCGGAGACGGTGCGGGTCGCGGTCATCGGGCACGCTCCTTCGCGCGGCGCGTCAGCCAGATGAAGAACGGCGTGCCGAGCAGCGCCGTGACCACGCCCACCTGGACCTCCGCCGGGCGCGCCACGAGGCGGCCCACGACGTCGGCCGTGACCAGCAGCAGCGGCCCCAGCACCGCGGAGAGCGCGAGCACGCGGCGCACGTCGGTGCCGACCAGGGCCCGGGCCACGTGCGGGATGACCAGGCCGACGAAGGCGATCGGGCCGACCAGCGCCACGGCGGTGCCCGAGAGCAGCACCACGGCGACGCCCGCCAGCAGCCGGGTCCGCACGACGGGGACACCCAGCGCCGCCGCCGTGTCGTCGCCGAGGGCGAGCGCGTTGAGCGACCCGGAGACGACCACCGCCAGGACCCCGCCGACCACGGCCGGCACGAGGGCCGGCAGCAGCACGGCGGGGTCGGGCAGGTTCAGCGACCCCACCACCCAGAACCGGTACTGGTCCATGGTCGAGGCGCTGAGCAGCACCGTCGCCGAGACGGCGGCGCCGAGGAAGGCCGTCATGGCCATCCCGGCCAGGGTCATGTTCACGGGCGTGAGCCCCTCGGGCGACCGGCTCGCGAACAGGTAGACGGCGGCCGTCGCCAGCGCAGCGCCCGCCAGGGCGAGCAGCACGCGGGGCGTGCCCGCGCCGAGGCCGAGGAACACGCTGCCGGCGACCACCGCGACGGCGCCGCCGGCGGAGATCCCCAGCAGGCCCGGGTCGGCCAGCGGGTTGCGGGTGACCGCCTGCGCGAGCACGCCCGCGACGCCGAGGGTGACGCCGACGAGCAGGCCGAGCAGGGTCCGGGGCAGCCGCAGCTCCCAGATGACGGTCGCGGCGACGCCGTCGCGGCCGAGCAGCCCTGCGAGCGTCTCGGCCGGCGAGAGCACGCGGGCGCCCACCGTGATGCCGGCCAGCGCCGCGACGACGAGCAGCACGAGCGCGCTCAGCAGGATCGCGGTGACCGTCCGCCCGCTGCGCGCCGTGGTCCGGGTCGTGCTCACCGCTGGTCGGCGGCGATGGTCTCCAGGTCGTCGAGCACGAGCCCGGCCCCCGTCACGCCCAGACCCAGGTACCACGTCTCGTCCGGCACCTCGCGGACGACGCCGCCGTCCGCGACCGCGGGCACCTGGTCCCACAGGGGGCCGTCGACGACCGCCGCCTGCTCGGTGGCGTCGGGCTCCCCGTAGGTGCCCCAGAGCAGCCAGTCGCCCTCGGCGAGGGTGATCTCCTCCGCGGAGATCTCGACGGCGAGGTCGGCGATGTCCTCGGTCTCCGGCCGGGGGAGGTCGGCGTCGGCCAGGATGATGCCGACGAACGAGTCGTTGGCGTACAGGCGGATCTGCCCGGCCATGAACCGGAGCATGGAGACGGTCGGGGCCTCGCCGCCGTTCGCCTCCACCACCTCGGCACCCACCTCGTCGGCACGCTGCTCGTAGGCGTCCAGCAGCTCCTGGGCGCGGTCCTCCTCGCCCACCGCCGCGGCGTTGAGCAGGAAGTTCTCCTTCCACAGCACGCCGGGGCGCGGCGACAGCACGGTCGGCGCGATGTCCCGGAGCTTGGCCTTGAGGCCGTCGTCGTCGATCCGCAGCGACGTGCCGAGGATCAGGTCGGGCTCGAGGTTCTTGATCTGCTCCAGGTCCAAGGCGTCGTAGGCGCCGAGGTCCACGGCGTCGCCGACGTCCAGGTAGTCGGGCGCCATCTCGGCGTCCGCGGGGTGGGCGATGCCGACCGGCTCGATGCCCAGGGAGATCATGTTGTCCAGCTCACCGGTGTCGAGCACGATGACGCGCTCGGGCTTCGCGGGGATCTCGGTCTCGCCCACCTCCTCGTTGGCCACGAGGTTGCGCACGGTGCGCGGGAACTCGCCCGGTGCGGCGTCCGTGCCGAGCCGGCCCGCGAGCTCCCGGACGTCGTCGAACCCCTCCTGGCCGGTGGCGACGTTGGACTTGTTGTCGCCGGTGCCGGCGTCGGCGGTGCCGCCGCAGCCGGTGAGCAGGGCGGCACCCACCACAAGGGCGGCGAGAGACGCGGAAACTGCGCGAGGCATGGTTGTTCCTTCGATGTTCTGGGCTGAAAGGTCCTGCACGGCCGCGGGTCTGAGGCGGCGCGGTCGTCGCGCTCGGGCTCTCTCGGCAGCGTCACCCTACACGCGGAGATTAGGGGACCCTAACTCCGTCCGGCGGAACGGCCGGGCGCCGGGGGTTTCCACGGCGTCGTCCGCGAGATGAAAGAATCTGGGGCGTGAACGAGCTTCCCTGGATCGAGATCATCTCCGCCGTCGTCGTCCTCGCGGGTGGTGGCGGCCTCGCCGGCGTCCTGGTCGCCCGACGGCGCAGGCGGACCCAGGACCAGGGCGACGCCACGACGACGGCCGAGCCCACGACGACCGCGCCGTCGGCCACGGCGGAGCCGGCCACCGCAGAACCCGCCACCGCCGAACCCACGACGGAGCCCGAGGCGGCGGCACCGCAGGCCGCGCCGGTCCTGGAGCGCCCCGCCCCGACCGCGGGCCGCCTGGTGCGGCTGCGCGACCGCCTCGCCCGGTCCGGCTCGCCCCTGGGCGCCCGCCTGCTCTCGGTGCTGTCCCGGGACTCGCTCACGGAGAACGACTGGGACGAGATCGAGGAGGAGCTGCTCCTCGCGGACGTCGGCGCCGGCCCCACCACGGACCTGCTCGACGCGCTGCGCACCAAGGTCCGGGTGCTGGGCGTGCGCGAGCCGGCGGCGGTGCGCGACCTGCTGCGCTCCGAGCTCGTGACGCTCCTCCAGCCCGAGCTGGACCGCACCCTGCACACCGAACCGCGTACCGCCGAGGACGGCAGCCACCTGCCCGCGGTGACCCTCGTGGTGGGCGTGAACGGCACGGGCAAGACCACGACGGTCGGCAAGCTGGCCCGCGTGCTGGTGGCGGACGGCCGCAGCGTGGTGCTCGGCGCCGCCGACACGTTCCGCGCCGCAGCGGCGGACCAGCTCACCACCTGGGGCAACCGGGTGGGCGTGGAGACGGTGCGCTCGGACCGCGAGGGCGCCGACCCGGCGTCGGTGGCCTTCGAGGCGGTCGCGCGCGGGCGCGACGAGAAGACGGACGTCGTGCTCGTGGACACGGCGGGGCGCCTGCAGAACAAGGCCGGCCTCATGGACGAGCTCGGCAAGATCGTGCGCGTGGCCAGCAAGGTCGCCGCGCCGAGCGAGGTGCTGCTGGTGCTCGACGCGACCACCGGGCAGAACGGGCTCTCCCAGGCGCGGGTGTTCGCGGAGGTCGCCGGCGTCACGGGCATCGTCCTGACGAAGCTCGACGGGACCGCCAAGGGCGGGATCGTGGTCCAGGTGCAGCGGGAGCTCGGCGTGCCGGTCAAGCTCATCGGCCTGGGCGAGGGTCCGGACGACCTGGCGCCGTTCGACGTCGAGGAGTTCGTGGACGGGATCCTGGGCTGACCCCGGGTCAGGAATGCCCCTGTGAATGGCACGGCATTGGTCGCCGTCCACCATGTGAGAAGTACATGTAAGCGTTAAGTTACCGGCGGATAGCCACGAAATAACCGGGCGATCACGGTTGGGTCGGAAAATTCGCCCAAGCCGGTCTCGAAATAAGACGTTTACATGCTCCCCGCCTGCGTCACGCATCCGTAACCTCGATGCGGGCCACGTGTAACGGCGCCCCGCGACGGTAGTCGCGGTGGGCCGAGTCACCAGGACCGGTCCGGGGAGAGAGGCATTTTCCGCGATGGAATTCGAGCTCGATACGGGCAACACCGCCTGGCTGATCACCGCCTCCTCGCTCGTGCTGCTGATGACGCCGGGCCTGGCGTTCTTCTACGGCGGCATGGTGCGGGGCAAGAGTGTCCTCAACATGATGATGATGAGCTTCGCCTCGATCGGCGTCGCCGGGCTCATCTGGGTCGTCTACGGCTACGGTCTGGCCTTCGGCCCGGACATCGCCGGCTTCATCGGCAACCCGGCCGGGCTCATCGGCCTCACGATCGACAACGCCGCCAGCCCCACGACCGGCGTCGGCATCCCCGGCCTCGTGTTCGCCGGGTTCCAGGCCACGTTCGCCATCATCACGGTGGCCCTCATCTCCGGTGCGATCGCCGACCGCGTCAAGTTCGGCACCTGGATCGTCTTCAGCGCCATCTGGGTCACGGTCGTCTACGCGCCGCTGGCCCACTGGGTCTGGGGCGGCGGCATGTTCGGCGCCGACGGCTGGCTCGCGTCGGCCCTCTCGCTGCCGATCGACTTCGCCGGTGGCACCGTCGTCCACATCAACGCGGGTGCCGCGGCCCTGGCCCTGGCCCTGGTGATCGGCAAGCGCAAGGGCTTCGGCACCGAGGCCATGCGTCCGCACAACCTGCCGTTCGTCATGCTGGGCGCCGCCCTCCTGTGGTTCGGCTGGTTCGGCTTCAACGCGGGCTCCGAGCTCGCCGCGGACGGCACCGCCGGCCGCGCCTGGGTCAACACGCTGGTCGCCACGGCCGTCGCGATGCTCGCCTGGATGACCACCGAGAAGTTCCGTGACGGCGCCGCCACCTCGCTGGGTGCCGCCTCCGGTGTGGTCGCCGGCCTGGTCGCGATCACCCCGGCCGCCGGCACGGTGGACTCGTGGGGCGCCATCGTCATCGGCCTCGTCGCCGGTGTCCTCTGCTCGCTCGCCGTGGGCCTGAAGTACAAGTTCGGCTACGACGACTCGCTCGACGTGGTCGGCGTGCACCTCGTCGGTGGCCTGGTCGGCACCATCCTGATCGGGTTCTTCGCGACGAACGGCCGCTACGACTCGTTCTACTTCGAGGGCTCGCTCAACGGCCTCTTCTACGGTGGCGGCGTCACGCAGCTGCTCACCCAGATCGTCGCCGCGCTGGTGGCCGTGCTCTACAGCTTCGTGCTCACGTACATCATCGGGCTGGCGCTCAAGGCGACCCTGGGCTGGCGCGTCTCCGAGGAGGCCGAGGTCAGCGGCATCGACCTCGCGGTCCACGGCGAGACGGCGTACGAGAACTCCGGGTCCACCATCACCGAGGTGCGCTGACCGTACTACGGTCCAGCTACCCGACTGCTTAGGAGGCAGCGCATGAAGCTTGTCACGGGTGTCATCCAGCCCCACCGCCTCGACGACGTGAAGACGGCGTTGGAAGGTGCCGGGGTGCGCGGTATGACCGTGAGCGAGGCCAGCGGCTACGGCCGACAGAAGGGCCACACCGAGGTCTACCGCGGTGCGGAGTACACCGTGGACCTGGTGCCGAAGGTCCGCATCGAGGTGCTCGTCACGGACGAGGACGTCGCGGCGGTGACCGACGCGATCGTCGGCGCGGCGCAGACGGGCAAGATCGGTGACGGCAAGGTGTGGGTCGTGCCGGTCGAGGACGTGGCCCGGGTGCGCACCGGCGAGCACGGCGACGCCGCGCTCTGATCCGGGAGTGCCTGACGACGCATGACAAGTGACCCGGTGCCCGAGGGCACCCGGGAGCAGGCGGAGGCCCCGCACCCCCCGGTCGGGGTGCGGGGCCTCCGCGACGAGCTCCTCACCATCGCCACGGGCCTCACCGGTCCCGGCCGGTCCGGCCTGGCCCGGCGGTCCGCCGTCGGGCAGCGGGTCACCGAACGCCTCGGGGACCTGTTCGCCGCGGCGACCGAGGACGTCGACCCGTCGGGCATCGCCCTGGCGGCCGTCGGCAGCCTGGGCCGGGGCGAGCTCGGCCCGCTGAGCGACCTCGACCTCGTGCTCGTGCACGACGGCCGCACCCACGGCCCCGACGAGCTGCAGCGGGTGGCCGAGAAGCTCTGGTACCCGCTGTGGGACTCGGGCGTGGACATCGACCACGCCGTGCGCTCCCTGAGCCAGTCCCGGCAGGTCGCGGCGAGCGACCTCCCGGCGGTGATCGGCTGGCTGAGCGTGCGCGCGGTGGCCGGCGACGCCGTCGTCGTGCACCGGGCGGCCTCCGCCGTGCTGACCGACTGGCGCGCCGCGGCGCGCCGCCGCCTGCCCGAGCTCATCTCGTCCACGCGCGACCGCGCGCAGCGGGCGGGCGAGCTCGCCTACCTCATCGAGCCGGACCTCAAGGAGGCCCGCGGCGGCATGCGGGACGCCGTGCTGCTCTCCGCGCTGGCCGCCACCTGGCTCACCGACCGCCCCCACGGGGCGGTGGACACCGCCTACACGCACCTGCTCGACGTGCGCGACACGCTCCAGGTGGTCACCAGGCGGCGCAGCAGCCGCCTGCTGCTCGCCGACCTCGAGGACGTCGCCGAACGCACCGGTTACGACGACGGCGACGAGCTGCTGGCGAGCCTCGCCGAGTCGGGCCGCGTGATCTCCTACGCGCTCGACACCACCATCCGGCACGCCCGGCAGGCGCTGTCCCGTCCGGTGGGCGTGGGCAAGCCGATCATGGTCCGTGGCCGGCGCACGCCGCCCCGCCTGCGCTCCGTGGGCGACGGCCTGGTCGAGCACGACGGCGAGCTCGTACTCGGCGTCGGCACCCGGCCGGCGTCGGACCCGCTGCTGCCCCTGCGCGCCGCGGCGACCGCCGCGCGGACCGGGCTCGTGCTGTCCCCGGTCACGATCCGGAGCCTGGAGAAGTCGCCGCCCCTGCCCGAACCCTGGCCCCCGGCCGCGCGCGAGAGCCTGCTGGCGCTGCTGGGCGCCGGGCAGGCCCAGGTGCCGGTCTGGGAGGCGCTCGACCTCGCCGGGGTCGTCACCTCCTGGATCCCCGAGTGGGCCGACGTGCGCAACCGGCCCCAGCGCGCCGCGATCCACCGGCACACCGTGGACCGGCACCTCGTCGAGACGGCCGCCGTGGCGGCCCGCCTGCGGCGCCGGCTGCCCGACCCCTCGACCGTCGCCGGTCAGCGCTCAGGAGACCTGCTGCTGCTGGCCGCGCTCCTGCACGACATCGGCAAGGTGCGCGGCGCGGCCGACCACTCCGTGGAGGGCGCACGGCTCGTCCCGGGCATCCTGACCCGCGCCGGCTTCGCCCCCGACGTGGTCGACGACGTCACGCGGCTCGTCCGCCACCACCTCACCCTCGCCGACCTGGCCACCCGCGCCGACCCCGACGACCCCGCCACGCTCACCAGCCTGCTGGAGGCCGTGGACCACCGGCGCGACCTGCTCGACGTGCTGCGCTCCCTCACGGAGGCGGACACCACGTCGCTCGGGCCGAAGGCGTGGACGGGGTGGCGCTCCCAGCTCGTGGACGGGCTCACCGCGCGGGCCCGGGCCCTGCTCCCCGGATGAACCCCTGACGACAGGACTCCATTAGGCTGTGTCCGTGTTCAACTCCCTGTCCGACCGGCTTACCTCGACGTTCAAGAACCTGCGCACGCGGGGCCGTCTCTCCGAGGCGGACATCGACGCGACCGTGCGGGAGATCCGCCGCGCCCTGCTCGACGCGGACGTCGCGGTGCCCGTGGTGCGCGAGTTCACCGCCGCCGTGCGCGAGCGCGCGCTGTCGTCCGAGGTCTCCGGTGCGCTGAACCCCGCCCAGCAGGTCGTCAAGATCGTCAACGAGGAGCTCGTCGACATCCTCGGCGGGGCCACGCGCCCGCTGACGCTGGCCAAGACGCCGCCCACGGTGATCATGCTCGCGGGTCTGCAGGGTGCCGGTAAGACCACGCTGGCGGGCAAGCTCGCGCACGCGCTCAAGGGCCAGGGCCACACGCCCCTGCTGGTCGCCGCCGACCTGCAGCGCCCCAACGCCGTGACCCAGCTGTCGGTGGTGGCCGAGCGCGCCGGCGTGCCGGTGTTCGCGCCGCACCCGGGCAACACCTCGGAGGCCGACGACCCGGCGGCCGACGCGCCCCTGATCGGCGACCCGGTCGGCGTCGCGCGGGACGGCGTCGCGTACGCCAAGGAGCGCCAGCACGACGTCGTGATCGTGGACACCGCAGGCCGCCTCGGCATCGACGAGGTGCTGATGAAGCAGGCCGCGGACATCCGCGCCGCGGTGAACCCGGACGAGGTCCTGTTCGTCATCGACGCGATGATCGGCCAGGACGCGGTGAACACCGCGAAGGCCTTCGCCGACGGCGTGGACTTCACCGGCGTCGTGCTCTCGAAGCTGGACGGCGACGCCCGCGGTGGTGCCGCCCTCTCGGTCGCCAAGGTGACCGGCCGGCCCATCATGTTCGCGTCCACCGGCGAGAAGCTGACGGACTTCGAGGTCTTCCACCCCGACCGCATGGCGAGCCGCATCCTCGACATGGGTGACGTGCTCACCCTGATCGAGCAGGCCGAGAAGACGTTCGACGCCGAGCAGGCCGAGAAGATGGCGGGCAAGCTCGCCAGCGGCCAGGACTTCACGCTCGCGGACTTCCTGGTGCAGATGCAGCAGCTGAAGAACATGGGCTCGATGAAGAAGATGCTCGGCATGCTGCCGGGCATGGCCCAGATGCGCGACCAGCTCGACCAGTTCGACGAGCGGGAGGTGGGCCGCATCGAGGCGATCATCCACTCGATGACGCCGGCGGAGCGCGACAACCCGAAGATCATCAACGGCTCGCGCCGCGCCCGCATCGCCAAGGGTGCCGGCACCACGACCACGGCCATCAACCAGCTCCTGGAGCGGTTCGACAACGCCCAGAAGATGATGAAGCAGATGGCCAAGGGCGGCGGCATGGGCCCCGGCGGGATGCCCGCCATGCCCGGCGGCCCCGGCATGGGCATGGGCAAGAAGTCGCGCGGCAAGACGCCGCCGCCCAAGAAGGGCAAGAAGGGCAAGTCCGGGAACCCGGCCAAGCGCGCCCAGCAGGAGAAGGACGCCATGCAGCGCGCCCTCGGCGGCGGCCCGGCCACCACGCCGGCCGCGCCCGCCGGGTCTGCCTTCGGGATGGGCTCGAAGCCGAGCGACAAGGCGCCGGACCTGAACGACATCGAGCTGCCGCCGGGCCTGGAGAAGTTCCTGGGTCGGTGAGGCGAGGTCCGGCCGGTGGCCGGACGCGGTGCCGCCGGCTGGTGCCGGCAGGGGCAGGCCGGCGACGACGCCGGGGCGGGCAGGGTGTCCGAGGCGTGACAGGGGACAGGTCCACAGGGTGACGGGGAGAGCGAAGGAGCCGCATGTCTGCGCTGGAAGGTCCGACCGCGGCGATCCGCGGGCGCATCCTGCTCGGTGACGACCGTGAGGCCGAGGAGCTGTGGGTCCGCGGCGGCCGCGTCAGCCTCACCCGGCCGTCGGCGCAGGGCACCAACATGCGGGTGCTGGAGGGCTGGGCGCTGCCCGGCCTGGTCGACGTGCACTGCCACATCGGGCTCGCGGCCGAGGGCGCGGTCTCCCCGGAGGAGGCCGAGAAGCAGGCGGTGGCGGACCGCGACTCCGGCGTGCTGCTGATCCGGGACGCCGGCTCGCCGCTGGACACCGCGTGGGTGCACCAGCGCGGCGACCTGCCGCACCTGCTGCGGGCGGGCATGCACCTGGCGCGGCCCAAGCGCTACCTGCGCAACTTCGGGCTGGAGCTGGAGTCCCCGGAGCTGCTCCCGGACGAGGTGCGCACGCAGGCCCGGCGCGGCGACGGCTGGGTCAAGCTCGTCGGCGACTGGATCGACCGCACGCTGGGAGCCGACGGCGACCTGCGGCCCCTGTGGCCCGACGACGTGCTGCGCCAGGCCGTCGCCGTGGCGCACGCCGAGGCGGCCCGGGTGACCGTGCACGCCTTCGGCGAGGAGACGATCGACGGGCTGCTCTCGGCCGGGGTGGACTGCATCGAGCACGGCACCGGCATGACGGCCGAGCACATGGCGGAGGCCGCCCGGCGGGGGATCGCGGTCACGCCCACGCTGCTGCAGATCGGGCAGTTCGAGAGCATCGCGGCGCAGGCCGACGGCAAGTACCCGCTCTACGCGGAGCGGATGCGGGCCATGTACGCGCGCCGGTACCAGCAGGTCCGCGACCTGCACGACGCCGGCGTCCAGCTCCTGGTCGGCACCGACGCCGGCGGGACCATCTCGCACGGCCGCATCGCCGACGAGTGCGCCGAGCTGGTCGCGGCGGGCATCCCCGCGGCGGAGGTCGTGGCGATGGCGTCCTGGCGCGCCCGGGACTACCTGGGCTTCGGGGCCGTGGTGGAGGGGTCCAGTGCGGACCTCGTCGTCTACCCGGCGGACCCGCGCGAGGACATCGAGGTGCTCCGGCACCCCAGCGCCGTCGTGCTGCGCGGCACGGTCTACCCGACCACCCGCTGACCGCGCCCGTGTGACGCACACGTGGTTGGTGGGGCCGCGCGCCGTCTGGCACAATATCCACGTACTCGGCGTGCCCAGACCCCTCTCACCTGGTCAGGCCGTGTCCCGGTCCCACACACTGCTTCACCCCACGTCGCGGTGCTCGGACCATCCCATCAGAACCAGGAGAGACCACTTCGTGGCTGTCAAGATTCGTCTCAAGCGCCTCGGCAAGATCCGGGCCCCGTACTACCGTGTCGTCATCGCCGACTCGCGCACCAAGCGCGACGGTCGCGTGATCGAGGAGATCGGCAAGTACCACCCGACCGAGGAGCCGTCGCTCATCGAGATCAAGTCGGAGCGCGCACAGTACTGGCTCGGTGTCGGCGCGCAGCCGACCGAGCAGGTCGCCGCTCTGCTCAAGGTGACCGGTGACTGGCAGAAGTTCAAGGGCCTGCCGGGCGCCGAGGGCACCCTGCGCGTCAAGGGCGAGAAGGCCGACGCCGCCTCCGCCATCGAGGCCGTGAACGCTGACGCCGAGAAGGCCAAGGCCAAGGCTGCCGAGAAGGCTGCTGCTGCCGCCGCCGAGGCTCCGGCTGCGCCGGCCGAGGGCGACGAGGCCTGATGCTCTCGGAGGCCCTCGAGCACCTGGTGCGCGGCATCGTGGACAACCCGGACGACGTCCGCGTGTCCGCGAAGACGCTCCGCCGTGGTGACCTCCTTGAGGTCCGCGTGCACCCTGACGACCTCGGCCGAGTCATCGGCCGTGGTGGTCGCACGGCGCGCGCCCTGCGCACCGTGATCGGTGCGCTCGCCACCGAGGGCCCGGTGCGGGTCGACGTCGTGGACGTCGACCGGCGCTGAACCATCGGCATCCAGCACGACGACGAGGCCCGGTCCGAACGCGGACCGGGCCTCGCTCTTTGCTCCATCTTCTTGTTCCATCCCCGAGGAGTGACATGCAGCTGACCGTGGCTCGCGTCGGCAAGGCGCACGGGCTCAAGGGCGAGGTGGCCCTCGACCTGCGCACGGACGATCCGGAGACCCGGCTCGCGATCGGCGAGCGGCTCGAGACCGTCCCGGCGGACGCCGGTCCGCTGACGGTGACCCGGGCGCGCGAGCACCAGGGGCGGTGGCTGGTCACGTTCGCCGAGATCGCCGACCGGAACACGGCCGAGGAGCTGCGCGGCACCGAGCTCGTCGTCGAGGCGGACGTCTCCGACGAGGAGGATGCCTGGTACCCCCACGAGCTGGCGGGCCTGCGGGTCGAGCTCGCCGACGGCACCGTGGTGGGCAAGGTCGTCACGCTGGAGTACCAGCCGGCCCACGAGGCGCTGCTCGTCGAGGAGACCCTGCCCGACGGCGGCACGGCCCGCACCCTGGTGCCGTTCGTCCTGGCCATCGTGCCGGTGGTCGACGTCCCGGGCGGCCGCGTGGTGCTCACCCCGCCCGGCGGGCTGCTGGCCCGCGACGCGGATGCCGCTGTCGTCGACCGCGCCGACGACGGCGACGACGCCGACGTCGTCGAGGGCGAGGACGGCTGACGTGCGCGTCGACGTCGTCTCGATCTTCCCGGACTACCTGTCCGTGCTCGACCTGTCCCTCGTGGGCAAGGCGCGCCAGCGGGGCCTGCTGGACCTGCGGGTGCACGACCTGCGCGACTGGACCACCGACCGGCACCGCACCGTCGACGACACCCCGTTCGGCGGGGGAGCGGGCATGGTCATGCGCCCGGACGTGTGGGGCCAGGCGATCGACGAGGTCCTGGGTGCCGGGACCGGCACGCGCTCCGAGGGCGCGCACCTGATCGTGCCCACGCCGTCGGGCGAGGTGTTCACCCAGCGGCACGCCGAGAGCCTCGCGTCGGCCGAGCAGCTCGTGTTCGCGTGCGGGCGCTACGAGGGCATCGACGCGCGGGTGGCCGAGCACTACCGGTCCGCGGGCGTCACGGTGCACGAGCTGTCGATCGGCGACTACGTGCTCAACGGCGGCGAGGTGGCCTCGCTGGTGATGATCGAGGCCGTGGCCCGGCTGATCCCCGGCATGGTCGGCAACCCGGACTCGCTGGTCGAGGAGTCGCACGGGGCCGCGGGGTTGCTGGAGTACCCCGTGTACACGAAGCCGCCGTCGTGGGCGGACCTCGAGATCCCCGAGGTCCTGCTGTCCGGGCACCACGCGAAGATCGAGCGCTGGCGCCGGGACCAGGCGCTGGAGCGGACGGCGGCGCGGCGGCCGGACATGATCGAGGCCCTGGACGTCGCGGGGCTGGACAAGCACGACCTGAAGCTGCTCGCTGAGCTCGGCTGGGTGCCGGGGGCGGACGGCGGCGGGCTGACGCGGGCCTGATCGTCCCGCCGCCACGGGTCACACCTGCTCGGGCCGCGGTTTTGCGCGTTCGTGTGGCAGAATGAGCCGTTGGTGCGTCGCCGGTCAGGTCTCTGCCACAGGGGACGACCGGGGCGGGCAACCGCCCCCGACCGGGTCAAGCCGCACCGCCATCCACACCCTTTCGGGACCCTGACGGCCGCACGGCCGGGGCGGGGCCCACGAGATTCGCGCCTGACCTGTGGCAGGCCCGGAGAGAACGATGCAGAAGCTCGACATCATCGACGCAGCCCAGCTGCGGTCCGACATCCCGGACTTCCGTGCCGGTGACACCGTCAAGGTCAACGTCAAGGTCGTCGAGGGCAACCGCTCCCGCGTCCAGGCGTTCCAGGGCGTCGTCATCTCCCGCCACGGCGGCGGCATCGGCGAGACCTTCGCCGTCCGCAAGGTCAGCTTCGGTGTGGGCGTGGAGCGCAAGTTCCCGCTGCACGCGCCGACCATCGAGTCCGTCGAGGTCGTCACCCGCGGTGACGTCCGTCGCGCGAAGCTGTACTACCTGCGCGAGCTGCGCGGCAAGAAGGCGAAGATCCGCGAGAAGCGCGAGAACTGAGCGTTCTGAGCGCTCCGGCGCTCCACGGCACCGGCCGCCGTCCTCCTAGACCGAGGACGGCGGCCGGTGTCGTTTCACGTCCGGTCTGTGCGGATATCCGTCGGGCTTGATGTTCGCCCGCCCGACCATTTCGCCGGGGGCGCTCCAAGGTGACAGAGTTAGGCTCGTGACGAGTTTCGACCGGGTGGCACCGCCCACCCCTATCGATGGGACGCCCTTGAGCGCAGAGGATCCGTGGGGAAGCAGCGGGGCGCATCGTCAGGGTGGGGCCGCGCACGGCCGTGAGCCGCGCAGGCAGCAGTCGGGCGTCCTCGCGATGCTCCGTGAGGTCGGGATCATCGTCGTCAGCGCGCTGGTCCTGTCGTGGCTGATCAAGACGCTGCTGGTGCAGCCGTTCTACATCCCGAGCGCGTCCATGGAGGACACGCTGACCGAGGGCGACCGCGTCATGGCGTCGCGGCTGACGCCCGGCCCGTTCGACCTGGAGCACGGGGACATCGTCGTCTTCGTGGACCCGGGTGACTGGCTGCCGCCGTACGTGCCGCCGGAGCGCGGCCCGGTCGGTGACGCGGCGGTCTCCTTCCTGACCATGGTCGGCCTGCTGCCGCAGGACACCGGCGACCACCTCATCAAGCGCCTCATCGGCCTGCCCGGCGACAAGGTCGTCTGCTGCGACGCCGAGGGCCGGGTGTCGGTGAACGGCACGCCGATCGACGAGACGTACATCAAGCCGGGTTCGATCCCCAGCCAGGACCCGTTCGAGGTCACCGTGCCCGACGACATGCTCTGGGTCATGGGTGACAACCGGCAGGACTCGATGGACTCGCGCTACAACCGCGGCAAGCCGGGCGGCGGGTTCGTGCCGGTCGAGAACGTGGTGGGCACGGCGTTCGCGACCGTCTGGCCGCTGGACCGGCTGAACTGGCACAGCAACCCGAGCGACGTCTTCAGCGGCGTCCCGGACGCGCCTCCCGCGGAGAAGTAGGCGGTGCGCAAGGTGCCCACGCTGCGGCAGGAGAGGGCGCTCCTCGCCTCGGGCGCCCGCCTCGTGGCGGGCATGGACGAGGTGGGGCGCGGAGCTCTCGCGGGGCCCGTCAGCGTGGGCGTCGTCGTGGTCGACGCCGCCACGCGCACCGGTCCCAAGGGCGTCGCCGACTCGAAGCTGCTCACGCCCGGCGCGCGCGAGGCCATCGCGCCCGCCGTGCGGCGGTGGGCGGTCGCGTGGGGCGTGGGGCACGCGGGTCCGGCCGAGATCGACGAGCACGGGATCATCGCCGCGCTCCGGATGGCCGGCCGGCGCGCGCTGGCCCAGGTGCGGCAGGTGTGCGGCGACGTCGACGTCGTCGTGCTGGACGGCAAGCACAACTGGCTCTCCACGCCCGCGCTCGACCTGTTCGCCGCGGCGGACGCCCCGGAGGACGACCTGCCGGAGCCCGCGGTGCGCACGCTGATCAAGGCCGACATGACCTGCACGTCCGTGGCGGCCGCCAGCGTGCTGGCCAAGGTGGAGCGCGACGCGATCCTGGTCGAGCTCGCGCAGCGGCACCCCGAGTACGCGTGGGACCAGAACAAGGGCTACAGCGCGAAGGCCCACATGGACGCCCTCGGGCTGCACGGGCCGACGCCACACCACCGCAGGTCCTGGAACCTGCCCGGAACTGCGGCGTCGGTGGGATGATGTCGTCGTGAGCGCCGAAGACCTCGAGAACTACGAGACGGAGATGGAGCTAGCGCTCTATCGCGAGTACCGCGACGTGGTAGGCCTGTTCGCCTACGTGGTGGAGACCGAACGCCGGTTCTACCTCGCCAACCAGGTGGACCTGCAGGTGCGGTCCGCGGCGGGCGAGGTGTACTTCGAGCTGCGGCTCGGCGACGCCTGGGTGTGGGACGTCTACCGCTCGGCGCGGTTCGTGAAGTCGGTGCGCGTGGTGACGTTCAAGGACGTGAACGTCGAGGAGCTGGCCAAGGCCGAGCTCGCGCTCTGACGGTTCCTGCGGAACTCCCCGTGGGGCTGGACAGACCCTCGTGACGAGGTTCCTGCGGTTCGAGCGCGACGCCGACCCTGTGGATCATCGATCCGTGCACAGGTGACCCCGCGGACCCCGCCTGACGGCTCCTGCGTGACCAAGGCTGGTCACGGAGGTGGACGCGATGGCGAAGAAGGACGGCGTAGGCCGGTACGGCGAGCGGGTCGCGCTGCGGCACGTGGAGGCACGCGGCTGGCAGGTGCTCGACACCAACTGGCGCGGCACGGAGGGTGAGCTCGACATCGTCGCGATCGACGGCGACGTGCTCGTGGTGGTCGAGGTCAAGACCAGGTCGGGGCTGGGGTACGGGCATCCGGCGGAGGCGGTGACGCCGCGCAAGCTGACCCGGATCAAGCGGCTGACGGGGCAGTGGCTCACGGTCTTCCGCGAACGGCTCGCCGCTGACCGGCTCGCCGCGGCGCGGCTGCAGGAGGAGGCGGGCCCGGGCAGACCGGTGCCGGTGCTGCCTGAGGTGCGCACCCGCTTCGGCGCCATCCGCATCGACGTGGTCGCGGTGACGCTGCAGCGCCAGGGCCCCGCCGTCGTCGAGCACCTCGAGTCGGTGGCGTGATGGGGATCGCGACCACCCGGGCGGTGTCGCTCGTCGGCATGCAGGGGCACGTGGTGGAGGTGCAGGCGCACCTCGCGGCGTCGGTCCCGGGCTTCACGCTGGTCGGTCTGCCCGACGCCGCGCTGAGCGAGTCCCGCGACCGGGTGCGGGCCGCGGTGACCTCCACGGGGCTGCCGTGGCCGGTCAAGAAGATCACCGTCAACCTGTCGCCCGCCTCGCTGCGCAAGCAGGGCAGCGCGTACGACCTGGCGATCGCGGTGGCGATCCTCGCGGGCACCGACGGGCCGACGTCTCCGGGGATGAGCAGGACCGGCCTGGACCGGGTGGTGCACCTGGGCGAGCTCGGCCTCGACGGGCGGGTCCAGCCGGTCCGGGGCGTGCTGCCGACCGTGGCGGCCGCCGTGGCCGCGGGCTACCCGGACGTCGTGGTGGCGGCCGGCGACGCCGACGAGGCGCGGCTGGTGCCGGGGGCGCGGGTCGTCGGCGCCACGAGCCTGGCCGAGGTGGTGGCGCTGCACGGCGGCCCGCCGGAGCTGGTGCGCGAGGTCGTCGCGGTGCGACCGGTCCGCTCCGCGCTGGCGGCGCGACTGCCGGGCGACCTGGCCGACGTCGTGGGTCAGGAGGAACCGCGCAGGGCCCTGGAGGTCGCGGCCGCCGGAGGGCACCACCTGCTGCTCGTCGGGCCGCCGGGTGCCGGCAAGACGATGCTGGCCTCCCGGCTGCCCGGGATCCTGCCCGACCTCACCGACCGCGAGGCCGTCGAGGTCACCGCGGTGCACTCCGTGGCGGGCACGTTCGACCCGGGCGGAGGCCTGATCCGCCGGCCCCCGTACGAGGACCCGCACCACACGGCGACCCAGGCGGCGGTGGTGGGTGGCGGGTCGGGCATCCCGCGGCCTGGGGCGGTGTCGCTGGCGCACCGCGGGATCCTGTTCCTGGACGAGGCCCCCGAGTTCGGCGCCCGGGTGCTGGAGACGCTCCGGCAGCCGCTGGAGCAGGGCGAGCTGGTGATCCACCGGTCGGGCGGCTCGGCGCGCTACCCGGCCCGGTTCCAGCTCGTCCTCGCGGCCAACCCGTGCCCCTGCGGGCTGGCCATCGGCAAGGGCCTGGACTGCGCCTGCTCGCCGACCACGCGACGCCGGTACTTCGCGCGGCTCTCCGGGCCGCTGCTGGACCGGGTGGACGTGCAGGTCGAGGTGCAGCCCGTAGACCGGGTCGAGCGGCTGGAGGGCACGTCCGAGCCGACGTCGGTGGTGGCCGCCCGGGTGCTGGCCGCGCGGCAGGCCGCCCGCGCCCGGCTGGCCGACACGCCCTGGTCCACCAACGCGGAGATGCCCGGGCGGTTCCTGCGTGACCTGCTCCGGCCGCACCCCGGCCTCCTCCGGCCGATCGAGCTGGCCATGACCGACGGGCGGCTGAGCCTCCGCGGCGTGGACCGGGTGCTGCGGATCGCCTGGACCATCGCCGACCTCGCCGGGCGCGACGCGCCCACGGTGTCCGACGTCGGGAACGCGCTGCTGCTGCGCACGGGAGGCGACCATGGCTGAGCCGCTCTTCGAGCTGCCCCGGGCGAGGCTCCGGTTCGACCCCGCAGACCCGGTGCTGGCGCGGGCCGCGTGGAGCCGCATCGCCGAGCCGGGCGACCCGGTGGCCGGCGCCCTGGTGGAGCAGCTCGGCCCCGTGGACGCGCTCGACTGGCTGCTCGACGCCGCCCGGGCGCCCGCCCGGGCCGGTGCCGTCCTCCGGCGGATCGGTGGGATGCAGGCCGCGGTCCAGGGCCCGGGTGGTCGCGCCGACGCCCCCGGCCACGTGCTCGGGGCGGTCGCCGAGGGGCCGGACGCGTCCGGGTCGCGGGCCGCCGCGCTGGTCGTCGCCGCGGTGCGGCGCTGGGCACCCCGGCTCGACCGCCTCGACCCCGAGGGCGAGCTCGTCGTGCTCGGCCGGTACGACGGCACCTTCCTGACGCCGGACCACCCGGGCTGGCCCCTGTCGTTCGCGGGACTCGGCGCCACGGCGCCCCTGGCCCTGTGGGTGCGGGGCGATCCCGACCTGGCCGGGCTGGCGGCACGCTCGGTGTCGCTGGTGGGCTCGCGCGCCTGCACCGGCTACGGCGTCCGCGTGACGCGGGACCTGGCGTGCGGGCTGGCCGACCGGGGGTTCACCGTGGTCTCCGGCGGCGCCCACGGGATCGACGCGGAGGCGCACCGGGGCGCCCTGGTCTCGGGGGCGCGGACGGTGGCGTTCCTCGCTGGCGGGGTCGACCGGCTCTACCCCGCGAGCAACACCGACCTGCTGCTGCGGACGGCCGCGCAGGGCGCCGTGGTGAGCGAGGTGCCGCCGGGCTCCGTGCCGGGCAAGCAGCGGTTCCTCCAGCGCAACCGGCTGATCGCCGCGTTCACGGCGGGCACGGTGGTGGTCGAGGCGGCGCTGCGTTCCGGCGCGCTGTCCACGGCCAACCACGCGGTGTCGCTGCTGCGTCCGCTGGGGGCGGTGCCAGGACCGGTCACGTCCATGGCCTCCAGCGGCTGCCACGAGCTGCTGCGGCGCGGCGCGGCCGTCTGCGTCACCGATGCCGCCGAGGCCGCCGAGCTGGTCGGCGACGTCGGCGAGACCGCGCCGCGCCGACAGGGCGAGACGCGGCCGGGGGACGACCTCGACGCGGCGGGCAAGGCGGTGCTCGACGCCCTGCCCGTGCGCAAGCCGGCGCACGAGCGGTCGATCGCACGCACCGCCGGGATCGCGCTCGACGACACGACCGGAGCACTCGGGCTGCTCGAGCTGATGGGGCTGGCCGAGCGGCGGGACGGAGGCTGGCGCAGGCGGTGACCGGGCCGGGCGGTCTGCGGGGCCGCCCAGCCCGGCCGCCGGGCCGGCGATCCCGGGTCGTCGGTCAGGCGGTCGGGTCGAGCAGGAGCTTGCCGACGGTGCCCCGCGAGCGGAGGGCCTCGTGCGCGCCGCGGGCGTCGGACAGCGGGTACTCGCCGCCCGCGACGGCGCGGATCCGGCCGCTGCGGGCGAGGTCGAACAGCTCGGTCAGCGCCCGGCCGTAGAGGTTGCCCGGCAGCCGGAAGACGTGCGGCAGCCACATGCCCGCGACCGTGCTGCTGTGGCCGAGCAGGTTGCGCAGCTCCACGGGCTTGGGCTGCTCGCGCCCCGCCATGCCGTAGAAGACGAGCCGGCCGAACGGTGCGAGCACGGCCAGGCTCTGGTCGGTCGTGGTGCCGCCCACCATGTCGAGCACGATGTCGACGCGCCCTCCGTTGGCGTCGAGCAGGGCCGTCCGCAGGTCGTCCGCCCGGGAGTCGACGGCGATGTCCGCGCCGAGACCGAGGGTCAGCATGCGCTTGTCGGACGTGCTCGCGGTGGCGACGACCCGGCCGGCGCCCCAGGCCTTGGCGAGCTGCACGGCGATCGTGCCGACGCCGCCCGCGGCCGCGTGCACCACCACGGACTCGCCCGGTTCGAGGTGCGCGTTCTTGCGCAGCAGGACCCAGGCGGTCGTGCCCTGCACCAGCATGGAGAGCGCGGTGAGGTCGTCGACGTCGTCGGGCACGGGAAAGGTCATGGCTGCGTCGGCGACTGCCCGTTCGGCGTACCCGCCCCCGCCGGTCAGCAGGGCGGCGACCCGCTGTCCGTCCGGCGTGCGTCCGACGACCTCGCTCCCGGGGACGAACGGCAGCCGGGTCGGCGTCTGGTAGGAGTTCTCGACCTGGTGCGTGTCGGCGTAGTTCACGCCGATGCGCGACACCTCGATCAGCACCTGCCCCGGCCCGGCGGTCGGCTCCGGCACGTCAACGGGCCGGAGCACCTCGGGCCCGCCGAACTCGGTCACCTGTACGGCACGCATCATCGCGGTCCTCCTGCACTCGTCCGGCTGCGCTGTCCGACCGGCCAGTGTGGCAGAGCGACCCGACGCAGCGACACACCGGGCGACGCACCGGGTCGCGCAACGCGGCGCGCCTGCTTCACCCCGTGGCGGTCCGGCTGCACACTGGCAAACGTGGACCTTACCGACCTGTCCGGCTTGCCTCGGCTGCCCGAGCAGTTGTCCGACGCCGTGTCCCGCTTCGCCAGCTACCTCCACGCGCAGCGCGGGCACTCCGCCCACACTCGGCGTGCCTACGTGGCGGACGTGACCGACCTGCTGCGGTACGCGATGCGGCACGGGAGCACGAGCCTCGACGAGATCGACCTGACGCTGCTGCGCGGGTGGCTCGCGTCGCAGTCCGACCGCGGGCTCGCGCGCTCCACGCTCGCCCGCCGCGGCGCCTCCGCCAGGGCGTTCCTGCGCTGGGCCCACCGCTCCGGGCTCGTGCCCGTCGACCCCTCGGCGCGGCTCGCGAGCCCCAAGGTGCCGCGCACGCTGCCCACGGTGCTCGACGTGGACGCCGCCAGCCGGCTGCTCGACGGCGCGCGAGCCGCCGCGGACGAGGCCGACGAGGCGTCCCGGCCCGCGGCCTTGCGCTCCTGGGTCGCCGCTGAGCTGCTGTACGGCGCGGGCATCCGCGTGGGCGAGCTGGTCTCGGTCGACATCGGGCACGTGGACGCGCGCGACCGGCTCGTGCGGGTGCTCGGCAAGGGCGGCAAGGAGCGCGTCGTCCCGTTCGGGATCCCGGCCGCGCGCTCCGTCGACGCCTGGCTGTCCGACGGCCGGCCCGCGTTCATGACCGCCGCCACCGGTGACGCCTTCCTCGTGGGGGAGCGCGGCGGACGCTGGGGTCAGCGTCAGGTGCGCGAGGCCGTGCACCGGCTCGCGGCCCAGGCCGGCGTCGACGACGTCGCGCCCCACGCGCTCCGGCACTCCGCCGCGACCCACCTGCTGCAGGGCGGTTCCGACCTGCGTGCCGTGCAGGAGGTGCTGGGCCACGCGAACCTTGCGACCACCCAGCGCTACACCCACGTGGACGCCGAGCGGCTGCGCAGCGTCTACGCCCAGGCGTTCCCGCGCGCCTGACCGGCGGGCGGTGT
>NZ_JBHWLR010000009.1:92075-185814 GCF_042731755.1 Promicromonospora sp. NPDC059942 | reverse complement strand
TGCGGCCTGACACGGCGGGCGGTGTGCGGCCTGACACGGCGGGCGGTGTGCGGCCTGACACGGCGGGCGGTGTGCGGCCTGACACGGCGGGCGGTGTGCGGCCTGACACGGCGGGCGGTGTGCGGCCTGACACGGCGGGCGGTGCGCGCCTGACCCGCAGGCGGCGTCGTGCCGTCGACGCCCGGACCTGAGCCCCGCTCAGCGGTCCGGCAGCAGGACGATCGGCGGGCGGTCCAGCAGGGACAGCGGGTCGATGTACCGCTCGCCCCGCCGCACGCCCCAGTGCACGCACGACCGGGGCGCGCAGTGGTTCTGCGTCGTGCCAGGGTCGGTGGCGCCCGCGCCGGGCTCGTCCGCGCCCGCCTCGACGACGCCGACCGCCGTCCCCGCGGCGACTGCGGTGCCGACCGGTACGGACGCGGCCACCGGTTCCAGGCTGCTGCGCAGGCCGTCCGGGTGGGTGACCACCACGACGCCGCGCCGCGCCACCTGCCCGGCGAACGTCACGACGCCCGGACCGGGGGAGAGTACGCGCGCACCGGCCGCGGCGGCCAGGTCGACACCACGGTGCCCCGCACCCCACTCCTCGGCGGGCGGGTCGAACAGCCGCTCCACGCCGGCCGGCGGGTCCACGCCCGCGACGGGCGGCACGTAGCCGGTACCCGCGGCGCGGGCATCAGCACCGGCACCTGCGCCGGAGTCTGCAGCACCACCGTCCGCCGCACCGTCGTCAGCCGCGCCGGGCCCCGCCGCGCCGCCGTCTGCTCCACCGGGCGCGAGGCGGGCGTCGAGACCCAGCCGGACGGCGACGTCCGGCCCGGAGCGCAGGGCGGCGGCGGGCGGAGCCGGCACGACAGCGACGAGCACGAGGGCGGCGAGCCCGACGGCGAGCAGCGTGGTCAGGACCGCGGCGGCCGTCCGGCGGTGGGCCGCACGGCGGGGAGAACGGGGAGAGCGAGGAGTCGTCATGCCCCGAGCATCACGCCGTGATCGCGCCGCCGTCGGCGTCGAACAGCCCGCCTGTGCACGAACCCGTCCCGTACCCTCCTGTGGTCGCGCTCGTTCCCCGCTGCCGCCGTCGCGAGGGTCTCTCGGGCGCGGTCACGAGCTGCGGAGAACCCGCCGCGAGAACCACCCGGAGAACCACCCCGACGAGCGCCCGCGGGGGAGCGTGCGACGTCACAGCCGGGGCACGTCGCGCGGGTCCTCGCCGCGGGGGCCGGTCGGGTAGACTTCAACCCGCGACCGGCATGTGCTACCCGTCCGGCAGGCGTCCAGCTCGGCTGACTGCTTGCCTGGCAGGGAGAACACCTGGTCGACATCGCGCGTCACATCGAGTCGCGTCCGGCAGTGGTCCGGCCCCCAGGGGTCGGCGTCGGGCACGGCGTGGCGCCAGGGGCACCGTCAGGAGAGGGTGCCGCCAACCGAACCGTGGCCCAGGCCTTGTGTCCTGTGCCGCCTGAAATGCGTGCGGAGTCCCGGGTCGATCCCGGACCGCACCGAAAGGACGTGTCATGGCCGTCGTGTCCATGCGCCAGCTCCTCGAGAGCGGTGTCCACTTCGGACACCAGACCCGCCGTTGGAACCCGAAGATGAAGCGCTTCATCTTCACGGAGCGCAACGGCATCTACATCGTCGACCTGCAGCAGTCGCTGCACTTCATCGACAGCGCGTACGACTTCGTCAAGGAGACGGTCGCCCACGGCGGCTCCATCCTCTTCGTCGGCACGAAGAAGCAGGCCCAGGAGCCGGTGGCCGAGCAGGCCGCCCGCGTCGGCATGCCCTACGTGAACCACCGCTGGCTCGGTGGCATGCTCACCAACTTCACCACGGTGCACAAGCGTCTCCAGCGCCTCAAGGAGCTCGAGGAGATCGACTTCGACGACGTGGCCGCCTCGGGCCTCACGAAGAAGGAGCTCCTGGTGCTGCGCCGCGAGAAGGACAAGCTCGCGCGCACCCTCGGCGGTATCCGTGACATGGCCAAGGTTCCCTCGGCCGTCTGGATCGTCGACACCAACAAGGAGCACCTCGCGGTGGACGAGGCCCGCAAGCTGGGCATCCCCGTCGTGGCGATCCTCGACACCAACTGCGACCCCGACATGGTCGACTACGCGATCCCGGGCAACGACGACGCGATCCGTTCCGTCACGCTGCTCACCCGCGTGATCGCGGACGCCGCCGCCGAGGGCCTCATGCAGCGCCACTCGGGTGGCAGCAAGACCGGTGCCGAGACCGAGCCGGCCGCCGAGCCGCTGGCCGAGTGGGAGCGCGAGCTCCTGGCCGGCGACACCACCGAGGGCACGGTCGAGTCCCCGGCCGCCACCGCCGAGGGCACCGTCGAGGAGGCTGCCGCCGAGGCTGCTGCCGCCGCCACCCCGGCCGCTCCCGCCGAGGTCGTGGAGGCCGCCGAGGCCGCCGAGGCTGCTCCGGCCGCCGCCCCCGAGGCCGACACCGAGAAGTGACGTGCCGCGCTGACCGGGTCGACCTCGTGTCGGCCCGGTCGGCGCACCGTTCCTCGGGTCGCACGACCTCCCACGAACAACACGACTGCACGGAGGACCAGAACAATGGCGAACTACACCGCCGCTGACATCAAGGCGCTGCGTGAGCGGACCGGCGCCGGCATGCTCGACGTCAAGAAGGCCCTGGACGCGGCCGACGGCGACGCCGACAAGGCCATCGAGATCATCCGGACCAAGGGCCTGGCCCGCGCTGCCAAGCGCGAGGGCAACGCCACGTCCGAGGGTCTCGTCGCCGTCAAGGTCGAGGACACCGCGGCCGGCCAGGTCGCCACGATGATCGAGCTGAACGCCGAGACGGACTTCGTCGTCAAGAACGAGAAGTTCATCTCGCTGGCCGAGGCCGTCCTGGAGGCCACCGCGGCCGCCGGTGCCGCCGACGAGGTCGCGGCTGCCGCCGCCCCCGCCAGTGAGGGCACCGTCGCCGAGCTCATCGCCGCACAGGGCGCCACGCTGGGCGAGAAGCTCGTCCTGCGCCGCGTCGCGCGCGTCGAGGGCCCGAAGGTCACGACCTACCTGCACAAGACGGCCAAGGACCTGCCGCCGTCGATCGGTGTCCTCGTGGTCACCGACGAGGCCGGTGCGGCCGTCGCCAAGGACATCGCGCAGCACATCGCCGCGATGGCCCCGAAGTACCTCACGCGCGACGAGGTCCCGGCGGACGTCGTCGAGAAGGAGCGCGAGATCGCTCTGGAGACCTCGAAGAACGAGGGCAAGCCGGAGGCGGCGCTGCCCAAGATCGTCGAGGGTCGCCTGAACGGCTTCTTCAAGGAGGTCGTCCTGGTGGACCAGCCTCTGGCGAAGGACCCGAAGACCACGGTCGCCAAGCACGTCGCCTCGGTGAACGGTGCCCTGACCGCGTTCGTGCGTTTCCGCGTCGGTTCCTGACGCAGCTCGTTCGGCCCGGTCCGCGCTTCGGCGCGGGCCGGGCCGACGCATACGCGGCCGACTCCATGCAAGGGGTCGGACCGCACGCCACGCTCCACCAGGAGCGGGGCACGGCTTCGATACTTTTGGTGTGGGGTAGAGCGGGGCGGGCTCCACTTCGCACCAGGGGTCTCGAGGTCGGCCCGGAGGCCTCTGCGCGGTGCAGAGGTGCGTCGCCCGCGAGTCGGGCGCAGTATTCCGGGAGGGCGGTGTCCCGGCAGTGACGATCGAAGGGTGACTGACCAGTGAGTGACGAGGCGACCCAGAACTTCGCGGTGGACGAGGAGGGCAAGCCGGCCCGGCGTGTGCTCCTGAAGCTGTCGGGCGAGGCGTTCGGCGGCGGGAGCGTGGGGCTGGACGCCGACGTCGTCCGCCGCATCGCGAAGGAGATCGGCGTGGCCGTGCGCGACGGCGTGCAGGTGGCGATCGTCGTCGGCGGCGGGAACTTCTTCCGCGGCGCCGAGCTGAGCGTGGCCGGCATGGACCGCGCACGCGCGGACTACATGGGCATGCTCGGCACGGTCATGAACTGCCTCGCCCTGCAGGACTTCCTGGAGCAGGCCGGCGTCAAGACGCGCGTGCAGACCGCCATCACGATGGGCCAGGTCGCCGAGCCGTACATCCCCCTGCGCGCGATCCGGCACATGGAGAAGGGCCGCGTGGTCATCTTCGGTGCGGGTGCGGGCATGCCGTACTTCTCGACCGACACCGTGGCGGTGCAGCGCGCCCTGGAGACGGGCTGCGAGCAGGTCGTCATGGGCAAGAACGGGGTCGACGGCGTGTACGACTCCGACCCGCGCCGCAACCCGGACGCGAAGAAGCTGGACCACCTGACCTACACCGACGCCCTCGTGAACCGGCTCGGCGTCATGGACGACACGGCACTGGCGATGTGCCGCGACAACGACGTCCAGATGCGGGTCTTCGGCATGGAGGGCGAGGGCAACGTCACCCGCGCGCTCGCCGGCGAGCCGATCGGCACGCTGATCACGACGCGCTGAACCGTGCGGCCCGGGCTTGCCCGGTGAACGCGCGAACCTTTCGGTAGCCGGGCAAAGTGTCCGTAGAGTGGCCCCGGCACCACCCGTAGACCAACGACAGGAGCAGTGGTGATCGACGAGACCCTCCTCGAAGCCGAGGAAAAGATGGAGAAGGCGATCGAGGTCGCCAAGGAGGACTTCGCGGGCATCCGCACCGGCCGCGCCAACGCCGGCATGTTCAGCAAGATCACCGTCGACTACTACGGCGCGCCCACGCCGCTGCAGCAGCTCGCGTCCTTCAACATCCCGGACGCGCGGACCGTGCTGGTCGCGCCGTTCGACAAGAGCTCCGTGCCCGCCGTCGAGAAGGCGCTGCGCGACTCCGACCTGGGTGTGAACCCGGCGACGGACGGCAACGCCATCCGCATCGTGCTGCCCTCCCTCACGGAGGAGCGGCGCCGCGACTACGTGAAGCTCGCCAAGTCGAAGGCCGAGGACTCGCGCGTCTCGGTGCGCAACATCCGCCGCAAGGCCAAGGAGACGCTGGACCGCATCGTCAAGGACGGCGAGGCCGGCGAGGACGAGGTCGTGCGCGCGGAGAAGGAGCTGGACAAGATCACCAAGAGCCACGTCGAGATCATCGACCAGCTGCTCGCCGGCAAGGAGAGCGAGCTGCTCGAGGTCTGATGCCCGCACCGCCTCGAGACACGACAGAGCGAGACAACGCGCATACCGCCGTGAGCCCGGAACCCGTACCCGGCGCGAAGAAGTCGCGCGCGGGCCGTAACCTGCCCGCCGCCATCCTCGTGGGCGTCGGCCTGCTCGGCGTCGTCGGCGCGTCGTTGTACTGGCGACCCGAGCCGTTCGTGGCGTTCGTGGTCGTCCTGCTGTGGGCGGGGCTCTGGGAGCTGCGGCAGGCGTTCGCGCGCCGCGACCTGCGGCTGCCGATGGTCCCGCTGTTCGTCGGGACCGCCGGCATGATCGTCTCCGCCTACCGGGGCGGGCCGGAGGCGCTGTTCGTGGCCTTCGTGCTGACCGTGGCCGCGACCGTGGTGTGGCGGGCGCTCGACGGCTCCGGCCTGAGCGCGGTGCGGGACTCGGCGGCCGCGGTCTTCGCGGCGTCCTACCTCCCGTTCCTGGCCGGCTTCGTGGTGCTCATGCTGGCGCAGCCCGACGGCGAGATCCGCGTCGCGCTGTTCATCCTCCTGGCGGTGGCCAACGACACCGGCGGCTACATCGCCGGCGTCATGCTGGGCCGCCACCCGCTGGCGCCGACCGTGAGCCCCAAGAAGTCGTGGGAGGGCCTGGCCGGCTCGATCGTGCTGGCCACGGCGGTGGGCGTGGTCGGGGCGGTGTACGGCCTCGGCGAGAGCCCGATCCTCGGGATCGCGCTCGGCGTCATGACCGCCATCACTGCCACGGTCGGCGATCTCGCCGAGTCGCTCCTCAAGCGTGACCTAGAATTGAAGGACATGGGCTCATTGCTCCCGGGGCACGGGGGCGTGCTGGACCGCCTCGACTCGCTGGTCATCACAGCGCCCTTCGTCTATCTCGTGCTCTCGGTGGTTGCCTGATGAAAACTCCCCTTGCCCAGCCTGTCGTGCGTCCGTCGGACGAGACCCCGGCGATCCCGCTGCAGATGGCGCCGAAGCGCCGCGGCAAGCCGCCGAGGCACTTCGCCGACCTCACGCCCGAGGAGCGCGTGGCGTCGGTGCTGGAGGCAGGCGAGCCCGCCTTCCGGGCCAAGCAGCTCGCCACGCACTACTTCACGCACTACACGAGCGACGCCGCGCAGATGACGGACCTCCCGGCGAAGACCCGGGACTCCCTCGCGGAGACGATGTTCCCGCAGCTCATCCGCCCCACGCGCAAGCTGGAGGCCGACGGCGGCACCACGGTCAAGACGCTGTGGCACCTGTTCGACGACGCCAAGGTCGAGTCGGTCCTCATGCGCTACCCGAACCGGACCACGCTGTGCGTCTCCAGCCAGGCCGGCTGCGGCATGGCCTGCCCGTTCTGCGCGACCGGCCAGCTCGGCCTGACGCGCAACCTGTCCACGGCGGAGATCCTGGAGCAGGTGCGCGCGGCGTTCCGCTCGCTGGCCGACGGTGAGATCCCCGGCGGCGTCACCCGGCTGAACAACCTGGTGTTCATGGGCATGGGCGAGCCGCTGGCCAACTACAAGGCGGTCATCGAGACGGTGCGCACGCTGGTGGCGCCGCAGCCCGACGGCCTCGGCATGTCGGCCCGCAACATCACGGTCTCCACGGTGGGCCTGGTCCCGGCCATGCAGAAGCTGACCAAGGAGGGCATCCCGGTGACCCTCGCGCTGTCGCTGCACGCGCCCGACGACGACCTGCGCTCCGAGCTGGTGCCGATCAACACGCGCTGGAACGTCGACGAGACGCTGGACGCCGCACGGAACTACTTCGAGGTGACCGGGCGTCGCGTCTCCATCGAGTACGCCCTCATCAAGGACATGAACGACCACGCCTGGCGGGCCGACCTGCTGGGCGAGAAGCTCAACTCGCGGGGCCGCGGCTGGGTGCACGTGAACCCGATCCCGCTCAACCCGACCCCTGGCTCGATCTGGACCGCGAGCGACCGGGATGTCGAGGACGAGTTTGTGGCACGATTGCGCGGGCACGGGATCCCGACCACGATCCGTGACACCCGCGGCAGCGACATCGACGGTGCCTGCGGGCAGCTGGCGGCTGAGGAGGACGACGAGTGAGTGGGATGTTCAACAGCGTTCCCAAGATGCGCACCGGGTACGACAAGGACGAGGTCGACGAGTTCTTCGAGCATGCCCGGCAGGCGTACGAGGGACGCACGGCCGAACGGCTGACGAGTGCCGACATCCAGGCCTCGACGTTCGACCTGACCCGTGGCGGGTACAACACCCACGAGGTCGACGCGGCGCTCGACCGTCTCGAGGCGGCGTTCATCGCGCGGCAGCGTGCGGAGTACGCCTCGGCGCACGGTCAGCAGGCCTGGATGAACGCGCTCGCCGAGCGCGCGCGTTCCCTGTACGGGCGGCTGGGCCGCCCCGACGGCGAGAAGTTCGCGCCCGCCGACCGCGGTTCGCAGGGTTACGACAAGGACGACGTCGACGACCTGTGCGACCGGCTGATCGGTTACTTCGACCGACAGGAGCCGCTGACGGCCGGCGACATCCGGTCGGCGACGTTCGGCCGGGCCCGTGGGCCGGAGGCCTACGACGAGGCCTCGGTCGACGCGTTCCTGAGCCGTGCGGTGGAGGTGCTGCTCGGGGTCGAGTGACCTCCGAGCTGCGGCACTGAGCCCGCGACCGCCGCCCTCTTGCCTGTTAGCAGGTCAGACGACGGCGGTCGCGGGCTCCTGCGCTTCCCGGAGCAGCACCTCGTGCTGGGTCGCCGTCAGGAACCTGCGGATCGAGTCCCGGCTCCGCGTGAGGCAGTCGATGCGCGCCTGGACCCCGACCAGCTCAGTGGCGAGCTGCTGGGCCACCTCCCGCGGGCAGGTCGGGTCCTCGCGCTCGGCGGCGTCCTCCGCGTCGAGGAGGATCTTGACCAGTCGCGTCGGGATGCCCGCCTGGACCAGTCCGGCGACGCGCGACACCCGCTCCACGTGGGCCTCCGTGTAGGTGCGGTACCCGTTGGTCGCCCGGTCCGCCTCGAGCAGGTCCTGCTGCTCGTAGTACCTGATCAGGCGGGTCGTGACCCCCGTCCGCGTGGCGAGCTCGCCGATCCTCATGACGCACCTCCGGGCAGGGTCTTGACATTGACACCAGTGTCAAACTTTAGCGTGGTCGGCATGGACACGACAGACATCACTCCAGCCGCCCGGACCAGCACGAACACTGTATCGGCGACCTCGGCCGCACCTGCTGCACCGCCCGGCGACGTCCTGCCCTGGCCGTCGCTCCTCGTGCTCGGCGCGGGCACGCTGTTCATGGTCACCGCCGAGATGTTGCCCACGGCGGTGCTCCAGCAGATGAGCACCGGCCTGGGCGTCGCGGAGTCCAGCACCGGCCTGCTCGTCTCGATGTGGGCGGCGGTCGTCGTGGTGCTGAGCTTCCCGCTGGTGCGGCTGACGCGGCGGTGGGACCGCCGCGCGGTGATCGCCGGGGGACTGGCGGTGCTCGGGCTGTCGTCCGCGCTCACGGCGCTCGCCCCGACGTTCCAGGTGGCGGTCGGCGCGCGGGTCCTGGGTGCGGCCGCCGTCGGCCTGCTGTGGGCGACGACCAACGCGCACGTCGCAGACCTGGTCCCCGACCGCCTGCTGGGGCGGGCGATCGCCGTCGTGCTCGGCGGGGCGACCCTCGGGATGGTGGTGGGAACGCCGCTGGCCCGGCTCGTGGCCGACGCCGCCGGCTGGCGCGCCGCCTTCTGGGCCCTCGCGGCCCTGAGCCTGCTGGCAGCGGTCGCGGTCCGGCTGGTCGTGGCCCGGGCGGCGATGCTCGACGGCGACGCGGCGGGCGGTGGGACCGGGAACGCTGCCGGGGTCGCCGTGCGACGGGGGACCGGCCGCCTCCTGACGGTGACCGGCCTGGTCGCGCTGGTCCTGGTGGGCCACTACGGCGCGTACACGTACATCACCCGGCTGGCCGAGGCGCCCGCGCAGGCTCTGCCCGGCGGGATGAGCACCCTGCTCCTGGTGTTCGGGCTCGCCTCGGCCGTCGGCGTCGCGCTGGCGGGCCGGCTCGGCGAGCGCAGCGGCCCGGCGCTGGTGGTCAGCGTGGCCGCGACCGCGCTCACCGTGCTCGGGCTCGGGGCCGTGGACGCCGGCCCCGTGGTCGGGGTCGCCGTCGTCGTCGCGTGGGGCGTCGTCTCGGGCGCCCTGCCGCCGTTCGCGCAGACGCTGATCCTGCGGCTGGCCGGGCCGGAGCGTCGCTCGTTCGCGGGCGCGCTGATCCCGGTGCTGTTCAACGGCGGGATCGCCGTCGGGGCAGCCCTCGCCTCGTTCGTGGTGGCGGGGTCCGGGGTGGCGGCGGTGCCGCTGCTGGCGGCCGTGGTGGTCGGCGTCGCGGCGGTGGGCCTGGCGGTGTCGGTCCGCCGCGCCTGACCTGCGGGTCAGCAGGCCGGGGCCACCGGGCCGCTCGAACCCGTGTTGACGTACGCGTCCGAGATCCAGTTGCCCGGCCCGATCCGGTTCCACACGTTGCTGGTGCCGTAGTAGCCGGTCACCGTGGTGCCGGTGGCGGTGCACTCGATCACGACGTTCGCGTGGTTCCCGGCCTGCCCGACGGCGGCGTTGCCGGTGCCGGGCCCGGATCGGACCGTGAGCGGCCCGCCGCTGGTGCGCACGACGCCCTTCGGGCCCGACCCGGTCCACAGGTAGGTGACGGTGGTCCAGGCGTTGTCGGTCAGCCCGAGGCCGTCCCAGAACGTGCCGTCCGCGAGGTCGATCCCGGCCGGGTTGGCCACCCGGCGTCCGAAGCCGTCGAGTCCACCGTTGTAACCGTCCTGGTAGGCGGCCTGCGCCTGCGGCTTGCCCTGTGGCAGATCCGCCCAGGACTGGCGCGTCCCGGACGCGTTCCAGTGGTCGTCGGTGGTGTTCCACGGGCCGACGTCCCACACCGGGGCGTACGCGCAGCGGCCCGTGCTCGCGGCGCAGACCCGCACCGAATAGCTGCCCGAGTTGTTCGACGACAGCCCGCGCCGCGACGGCAGAGCCACGAAGTGGTCACGCGAGGTGATGACGTGCCCGTTGGCGGTGGTCCCGCCCACGAGGCCCTCGCGGGTCGCGTACACGGTGTACGCCCGCTCGCCCGACGTCGGCCGGGCCTCGACCTCCTGGAGGGACCGGGACCGCTTGGTCTCGGGCGTGAGCGTCACCTCCCGCACGACCGGGCTGGCCTCGCCGTGGCCCACGAGCGTGACGCGGGTCTGCACGGTCCGCGCGGCCACCGGCAGCGGGGTGCCGGCCGGGACCCACTCGGTCCAGGAGTCAGGCCCCTCGTCGGCGTACCGGCCGCGGACGTCGACCAGCACGGAGGTGCCGGCCGGGGTCGCCGCGTCGACCTCGGCTGCGACGCCGCCGGCGGGGAAGTCGAGCTCCACCGGTTCCGCGACGAGCTGGCCGGACGCGTCACCGACCGCGGTCGAACCGGGACTGGAGCCGGTCGCCGCGCCGAGCCGTAGCCCCTCACCAGAGGCGCGCACCCCGACGTCGTCCGCGCCGACGTCGGCGAGGTCGACGGACCACGCCCGCGCGGCGTCGTCCGACCCGGACCCGGTGCCCGGGGTGCCGGCCGCGACGGCCGTGCCCGAGACGATCAGGAGGGTGCAGGTGGTGGCCGCCAGGAGCGCGGCGCGGCGTCGGGGACTGCGAACCTGGATCAGCATGTGCTGAATGTAGGCGACCAACTATTTCACCCGCGAGGGGAAACGGGTGAAATCTTGGTCGATCGGCGACCTGTCCGTCTGCCTGGCGTCCCGGCGTCGCCGGACGCACGGGACCGCCCGCGCGTGGGGCATGATCGGAGGAGCACCCAGCGGTGGCACCGGAACGGCGGTGTCCCCAGACCAGCAAGGAGAACGACGTGTCCGAGTTCCTGGCCGACAAGCCCGGCAAGTACGACCTCGACGGTGACGGCATCCCGGACGTCGAGGTCGCCGACACCGACGGCGACGGCGTGGTGGACGCCCAGTTCGAGGACTACGACGGTGACGGCGTGCCCGACGTCGAGCTGTACGACACCGACGGTGACGGCGTGCCCGATGTCGTCGTGGAGACCGTCGCCGGCACGTCGACGATCTCCGTGGACACCGACGGCGACGGCGAGGACGAGCCCGTCGACTCGTTCCCGGTCTGACCTCTAGCGGGCTGCTGCTGGCCGGCCGTACACCAGCCGGCGCAGCAGCACCTCGGCCGGGCCGCGGCGGCCCGTGCGTTCCTGCCAGACGGCGAACGCGACCGTGAGCCCCCACACGACCACGGCGTACAGCAGCATGCTCCACGAGCTGAGGTACTGGCCCAGGCCGAGGCCCCAGGCGGCCAGGACCGGCGCGCACAGCACGGACTGCAGCAGGTAGGACGTCAGCGACCGCTTGCCGACCGCCTGCACGGCGCCCGCGAACGGCCCGTCGGTGAGGAAGAGGTTGCGCGACGGCGCCCCGGTCCGCCGCTGGGCGACGCGGTGCCCGATCAGGCCGAACAGCGCGACGTAGCCCAGCCCGCCGAAGAACCCGGTGAGGAACTGCACCGGGTAGAACACCCACGCGGCGTGGTCGGGCACGTCGATCGCCCCGACGTGGTCGAGCGCGGAGGGCAGCGGCCCGAGCCAGCCGATCGTGATGCCGACGACGGCGACCCGCCGCAGCAGGGTCAGGTGCTCGCCCGGGTGCTCCAGGATGCGGCGTCGGCCGGCCCAGAACGCGAGCAGGAGCATCATCGGGACAACCAGGACGAGCAGGCCCTGGAGGAACGTGCCCAGCGTCCAGTAGGTCAGCCGCTCGCCGATCGAGGCGAGGTACGACGTCGTGGCCATCGACTCGCTCGACGGCGCGAGGTCGGCGGCGATGCTGCGGGCCGTGGGGTCGTCGGCGGGGAGCTGCGCCACGAACCACGCACCGGCCACGGCGAAGGCCGTGCCGATGGTCAGCAGGACGCCGAACACCCACGTCCACACGAGCAGCGTGCGGTCCTTGACCTGGAAGAACAGCCAGACCATGAGCAGGCCGGCCAGGCCGTAGGCCCCGAGCACGTCGCCCATCCAGAGCAGCGCGGCGTGCACGAACCCGAACGCGAGCAGCAGCCAGTTGCGCCGCTGCAGCAGCCGGCGGGCCGCCCGCTCCGGGGTGCCCGAGGAGACCTGGCGGTTGTAGAGCTGCATCATCCCGTAGCCGAACAGGAACGCGAACATCGGGTAGGTCCGCAGGTCCACGAGGACGATGACGAGAAAGTCGGCCGCCTTGTCGACGACCGACCCGTCCACCGGGTGCGACGCCCCGGCGCTCATCTCGCTGCCCCACAGGTAGTACGGCGTGTTCGCGACGGCGATCAGCAGGAGCATGAATCCCCGCGCCAGATCGGGTGCGGGCGAACGTTCGGCGGCCTGGACTGGTCCTCGGGTGAGGGCGGCGGTCGTCATGCACCCATCACAACAGCCCGAGGCCCGGTCCGCGAGGAAAGCGCTAGGCCGCGGGCTCGCCCAGGCGGGCCCGCTCCTCGTCGACGATCCGGCGTGCCACCTCGGCGTCGGCGATGTCCGGCGCCCCGGGCGTCGCGGCCACGGTGGCGCGCCCGGCGTACTCCGCGAACAGCTCGGCCTTGGTGCCGAGGATGTCCAGGAGCCGCTCGTCCACGCTGTCCTCGATGAGCAGCCGGTGCACCTGGACGGTGCGGACCTGGCCCATCCGGTGCGCGCGGGCGATGGCCTGCGCCTCCACGGTCGGCTTGACCTGCGGCTCGCACAGGATCACCACGGAGGCGGCCTGGATGTTGAGCCCGACGCCGCCGGCCTCGATCTGGCTGACGAGCACCCGGGGCTCCGCCGCCTGCGTGAACTCGTCGACCAGCTCCTGGCGACGGGCCGACGGCACGGACCCGGTGATGGGCCCGACGGCGAGCGGGCCCAGCTCGGCGAGCACCCGCTCGATCACGTCGCGGAAGTAGGAGAAGACGACCACCTTGCGCTTGTTCTCCACCGCCTCGTCGACGATCTCGCGGAGCCGTTCCAGCTTCGCCGTCGGCTCGGGGGCCTCGACGAACGCGGCCCGGCGCATGTCCGCGAACGACCGCTTGAGCACCGCCTGGCGGTAGGCGGCGCCGTCGTGCTTGCCGAACCGCTCCCACTCGTCGACCTGGACCAGCTCGGGCAGCTCGGTGAGCACGTCCTCCTGGTTGCGCCGCAGGTAGACCGTCGCGACCGACCGGCGGAAGGCCGAGGCGCCCGCGAGGCCCGCGGCCGGGTCGATGTCGTCGGCGACCTCGGGCTTGAGGTAGCCCACGAGGCTGCGGAACTCGTCCACGGTGTTCTCCATGGGCGTGCCCGACATGAACAGCACGCGCTCGGCCGCGCGGGCCCAGTCGGCGGTGCGCTCGGAGCGCTGCGCCTCGGGGTTCTTCACGTAGTGCGCCTCGTCCACGACCAGCAGGGCGGGGCGCGGCAGGTCGCCGGCCCGCAGGTGCCCGAGCTGGGGGAAGGTGGCGACGCCGACGCCGCCGTCGGCCGCCCACTCCTTGATGCCCGCCTCGCGGTCGTCGCCGTGCAGCACCCGAACCGAGAGCTCGGAGTGCGCCGCGACCTCGCGGGCCCAGTTGGCCGCGACGCTCGCGGGGCAGACCACGAGGAAGTGCGTGCTCCCCTTGGCGGCGAGGTGGGCCATCACCGCGATGGCCTGGACGGTCTTGCCCAGGCCCATCTCGTCGCCGAGGATCGTGCGCCGCTGGGCGAGCGCGTACCGGGCGCCGAACGCCTGGTAGCTGCGCAGCGAGACCTTCAGCAGCGAGGTGTCCAGGTCCTGCGCCGCGACCTCGCCCACCACGTCCTCGGGCAGGAAGCCCTCGGCGGCCGCCACGTCGATGCCCAGGTCGACCAGGTCGCCCAGCGCGGTGATGTAGGCGGCGGCCCGGGCCTCGTAGTCGCTCCAGGCCTCGGCGTCGGACGTCGCGGTCAGCACCTCGTCCAGGCGGCGCAGGTCGTCGGTGATCCCGACGGCGTCGAGGTCGTCGGCGAGCGTGCTCAGGTCGGTCAGCGCGGCGTCGGCACGGTCGGTGCGCGCACGGCCCGCGAAGAACCGCCGCACGAACGTGGTGCGCAGCGCACCGGCCTCGGCCAGGCGGGCGAGCTCCCGCACGTCGACGTCGAGCCGGTCGTTCCAGGTCTCGAAGAAGCCCTTCACGTGCAGGTAGTCGTGCAGCGCGCGCACCAGGCGGGTGGCGAGCGGGTCGGCGGGGGCGTGGTCCAGCCGGAAGGCGAGCCCGGCGTCCACGGCGTCGAAGACCTGCTGGGCCGCCGCACGCAGTGCCTCCGCGGTGCGGGCGCCGACGCCCGCGATCGCCGTGAGCTCCTCCGGGGCGGCCGCCCGCACCTGGCCGACGGTGCGGAACCCGGCCTGCTCCACCGGGCCGAGGCGCAGGCGTCCCGTGCCCACCTCACGGATCCGGTCGAGGGGCACCTCGGACAGCTCGTCCAGCACGCGGGCGTCGCGTGCCGCGCGGTAGGCCGCGCGGACGCGTGCGGGGGCGCCGCGGCGCTGGCTGAGGGTACGGGAGCCCAGGTCATGCCGGGTTCCGGCGTGCTGGAGCAGGTCGCGGGCCTCGCCGCGGGACCAGGTCTTCATGGCCGACGACGGTACCGGGCGCGGGCCGTCCGGAAGGCCCCGACGCGCGTCGTGGACCGACGTTTCTTACATACCGGACCGAATGCTCATTCTGGTAGTTTCGTCGCACCAAAAACAGGAGGAACGAGTGAGCACGGACGCACTGCCGGAGCAGGCAGAGGTGGCGCAGGCCGCCGCGACAGGGGAGCCGGCACCGGGGACGTCGCCGCAGGCGGCGTCGGCCGTCGCGGAGCCCGACGCCGGCCCGCAGCCGGCCGCAGGGGCGGCTCCGGTCGCCGGGGCAGAGCCGGCCGTCGCGCCGGCACCGGCCGCCGCGCCGGAGCAGGACGAGGCTCCCGAGCGCGAGGACAACATCGAGACGCGCACCGCCGCCCGGCTGCACCAGCTGGTGGCCTCCGGTGCGGAGAAGCTGCCCGGCGAGGCCGGCAGCACGGTGTCGCGGCTGGCCGTGGCGCTGCTGTCGTTCGGCAGCCAGGCGGCGGCCAAGGACCCGGAGAAGACGACCTCGACGCTCGTCGGCGAGGCTGTCGGCCTCTTCAAGAGCCTGGACGACGACGACCCGGGCAAGCAGCGGGTCGCCCTGGAGCACGCGCTGGAGACGGTGACGACGTCGGCGCTCGGCAGCAAGGAGCGCTCGCAGGTGCTGGAGGTCGCCGAGGAGGCGATGGGCCTGTGGTCCAAGCTCCGCGGGACGTCGTCCGACCTCGCGAAGTCCGACGCCGCCACCTCGATGCGCTCGCTCACGAGCGCGCTGCGCAAGGACGGCCGCGACGACGAGGCGGACGAGGCCGAGTCGGAGGCCAAGCGCCTGGAGTCCTGACCGGACCCCCACCTCGTTGAGTGCTGGATATTCGCGCACTTTTGTGTGCCAGAGGCGCGAATATCCAGCACTCAACGATCTAGGGGGTGCAGGTTGGGGTGGCCGTGAGGGCTACGCCCTCCGGCATGTCCGCGGCCGTCGGCTCGCGGCCCGCCATGGCGCAGGCCCGGGCGATCATCTGGTCGTCCGCGAAGGTCCACCCCGTGGTGACGCCGTGGTCCTGGACCACCAGCAGCTGACCGTCGCCCGCGTACACGTCGCTCGGTGCGACGGTGCCGCCGGGCGCGTAGAGGCGGGTCGCCAGCGCGCCGACCTTCTGGCCGGTCCCGATATCGAAGAACGCCAGCGCCGAGCCCTGGTTGCGGGCCACGAGGTCGGGCCCGGGCAGCACCGCCAGCACGTCGCCGTAGGTGCCGGTGAGGTCGAGGCTCTCGGGGGCGCCCGGCCCGGAGACCGCGCGCAGCCGCACCTTCGAGTCCAGGCCCAGCGTGACGAGCTGCTCGGGCAGCGCGGTGTCCTCGGGGCTGCTGCGCTCGCCGATCACGTGCACCTGCTCCACGCTGCTGCCGCGCACCGTCCAGACGTCGCTCTCGCCCGCGGCCGCGGCCCGCAGGTCGGCCACCCGGAGCGAGAAGTCACGGGGCGCGACGGCGACGGTGCTCCCGTCGTCGGCGACCGCCACCCGGCCCGGTTCCGCCCACTGTGACGCGAGCCGCGGCGTGCTGCCGATCGGCCCGGGCACGTACAGCGCCCGCTCCTGGAGCCCGACGTCGAGCACGTGCAGCCCGGAGCACGTGTCGACCAGCACGATGTCGTCGCGCGTGCGCCGGGCGCTCACGATCGTGGCGCAGGCCGGGTCGCCCCGGCCCAGGCCGGGCGCGACGAGGTCGCGGAACCCGGCCTCGTACCCCGCCGTCGTCCCGCCCTGGGTCCGGTAGGCGTCGCCGTCGGGGGTCACGAGCAGGAGCCGGCTCTCGTCGAGCCAGACCGGCAGCAGCGGGCGCCCCGCGTCCGGGCTGCCCGCGGGCAGGTCCACCGTGCCGAGGCCGTGGATCATGACGGTGCCGTCCGACCAGGACGCCGCGGTGCTGGCCGGCCGCGTGGGCCCGGCCCGGTACGTGGCCAGGACGGCGGTCGGCCCGCCGGTATCGGCCGCGCCGTCGCCCGTGCCCGCCGCGGCGTCGCCCGCCCCGTGCGCCGCGGCCGCGCCCGCCGCGCTCGGCAGGGGCACGTCCCCGTGGGTGCCGGCGGTGCTCCACAGCGCGATCCGGCCGTCCGACGCCGCCGCGACCCGGTCGACCCCGACCAGGACCGGCGACTGGGGCCGCTGGATGCCCGACAGGTGCCAGGTGCGGTGCACGTCGGTGCCGGCGCCGATCTCGCACGCGATCAGCCCGTCGTCGGTGGCGACCAGGGCACGTGTGGTCGCGTCGTCGATCGCCACCACCTCGGGGTTCGACCAGACGCGGGGGACCGGGCAGTCGGCCGACCGCACGGAGCCGTCCGCCGAGTGGTGCAGGGTCACAGTGGTCGCGTCGCCGTCGGTGCTCAGCGTCGCCCAGTCCCGCAGGGACGGCGACGGCACGCCGCCCTCGGGCAGCTCGACGGGCGCGGCCCCGGTCAGCTCCAGGGAGTCGAGGCTGCGGATCTCCAGGGTTCCGGCGGCGGCGTCGGCCACGGCGAGGGTGCGGCTGGAGCCGACGGCGAGCGAGGTGACCGCCAGGTCGGTCTCCGCCTTGGTGCGGAACGCCAGCCGCTGCTCGTGCGGGCGCTGCGGGCCGTCGTCGGACTCCAGGACGGCCAGGTCGCGCCCGTCGAGGTTGATGCTGCCGATCCGGTTCCGCCCCGTCTCGACGTCCTGCCACGCGATGAGCAGGGTGTCGCCGGCGGGCGTGACCGCCACCGCCGTCGTGCCCGGCAGGTCGAGGTGCGTCTGCCGGCTGGTGCTGCCGGCGGGCAGCGGCCCGAACCGGCCCACGGTCACGCCCAGGTCGTCGACCGCGGCGACCACCGAGCCGTCGGCGCTGCCGGCCACGACGGGGCCCGCGCGCCGGGGCCCGTCTCCGGGCCCGCCTTCGGACCCGCTCACCGTGCCGAAGGGGGTGCGGTCGCCCCGCAGCACCGTGGGGGCGCCGTCGTCGGGGTTCCAGCGCACCAGGTCGCCGGTCTCGGTCCGGCCGACGACGCCGGTGCCGGTCGGCGCGACGTCGGCCAGCCCGGTCTCCTCGGGCACGTCGACGGTGCGCAGCAGGTACGGGTCCGCCGGCTCGTTGGCCGTCACGGCGTTGAACAGCGCCGTCCGGGTCTGCCCGTCCCGCAGCCGCCGCACCGCCTCGACCGCCAGGAGCTGCGCCGTCGCGGGATCGTCCTGCTGCACCACGTGCGACGTCGCGCCCAGGAGGTGGGCGGCGTTGGCGTTCACCGCGTCGTTCGCGCGGTCCGCCTCCCGCTCCGCGAACGCGAACGCGCCGATGGACAGGGCGAGCATGACCCCGAGGGCCAGGTTCACCAGGCGGTTGCGCATCCCGGCCGAGCTCTGCCGGGCGATGTGGGCGCTGAGGATTTCCTCGGTGCTGACGTCGGGGCCGCGCAGCGGGGCGACCAGCTCCGCGAGCACCCCCGCCAGGTCCTGGTGGTGCCGCCAGCGCCGGCGCTGACGCAGCCTCGTCAGGTCGGTCCACTTGGGCTCGTGGTCGATCCGCTCGACCAGCGGGGCGGGCAGCGCCGTGGTGCTGATCGCGTCGATCTCGTTCGCCGTCTGGTCCCAGACGATCTTGCCGCTGGTCAGCGCCACCAGCAGGGTCTCGGGTCCCCGGTGGTCGAGCCACCAGGCGACCTCCTTGGCCACGTACTTCGAGCTCGCGGCGCCCTCCGAGGCGAGCAGGATCAGGTAGTCGGACCGTTCGAGCTTGAGCACGATGGCGTCCCACAGGCTCGGGTTGTTCGCCAGGCCGGTCCGGTCCAGAAAGATGTTCAGGTCCGGCACGTCGTCGCGCCGGTCGAAGTCGAGGAGCTGCGCGTGGAACTCGGGCGCGAACTCGCCGTCGGAGTCCCGGCTGTACGACAGGAACGCGTCGTACCCGTCGGTGCGCGGCGCCGCGTGCGCGCGCGCCGTCGGGAGCAGGGAGCGGACAATCCGGTCGGTCATCCTGCTCCCGCAGCCTTTCGTCGGCGAATGTGTGCGGACCGGGAGAAACATATCCCCCGGTGTGTAGTGTCGCCGCAGGTCATGACGCTAGTCACCTTCGTGGTGAAATGCACGGTTAGGCATGGTCGTGCGATCCGACGAGGAAGGTCTGAGATGGCACCCGAGCTGGTCGTCCCCCGCGACGGGCCCCGGCGGCTGCGCGTGCGCCGGTCCTGGGTCCGCGCCGGCTTCACGGCGCTCTTCGGCGTCGCTTTCGGCCTGGGCCTGTGGGGCTTCTGGCTCTACCGCACCTCGCCCGACTTCGAGTGGGGCACCAGCGGCTGGGACCTCGTCTACTACTCCGTCCAGCTCTTCGTGCTCGGCGCCGAGGCCACGAACCAGGGCGGAGACCTGCCCTGGCAGCTCCAGGCGGCCCGGTTCCTCGCCCCGGTCGCCACCGGCTACGCCGTCTTCGAGGCGGTCCGGTCGCTCTTCGCCGACCAGTTCGTGCTCATGCGCACCCGCCGGATGCGGGGGCACGCGATCGTCGTCGGCCGCACCCCCGCGGCGGACGTCATCGCCGAGGCGCTCGCCGCCCGCGGCGCCGTCGTCGCCCGCACCCCGACCGGGGACGACGCCGCCCTGCGCAACGCGGGCGTGTCCGGCGCCGCCGTCCTGTACGCCTGCGCGGCCGAGGACGACGAACCGGGCGTCAACGTGCTCACCGTGGCCGTGGCCAACCGTGCCCACCGGGCCGCCGACCTGCCCGGCCTGCGCCTGAACGCCCACGTCAGCGACCCGGAGCTCGCGCTCGCCCTGCAGGCCCGGCACCTGAGCCACCCGCAGCCGGGCGTCGACTTCTTCACGCTGGGCGAGCTCGTCGCCCGCTCCCTCGTCCGGCGCGACCGGGTCCTCGCGCGCGGCGCCGCTCCGCACATCTCCGTCGTCGGCCACGGCACGTTCGGCCGGGCGCTGGTCGTGGCGTTCGCGCGCCTGCGCGGCGTCGAGATCGCCAACGGCGGCGAACCGCTCACCGTGACCCTGGTCGGGCCCGGCGCCTGGGCGGCCGCCGAGGCGCTGCGCGCCCGCTGGCCCAGCGTCCGCGCGGCGTGCCGGCTCGTCCCCGTCGACACGTTCGCCGAGGTCCGCGCCGTCGGCAGCCCGCAGCGCGTCTACGTGTGCCACGACGACGACGGCGCCGCGCTCCGGGAGGCGCTGCGCGACAGCGACCTCTGGCGGGCGAGCGAGGGCGCCGTCGTGCTGCGCCTGAACCGGCTCGCCGGGCTGGGCGGGCTCTTCGGCGCGCACGACGGCGCCATCCTCGACGACCTGGCCGGCCGCCTCGACATCGTCGAGCCCGGGACGCTGCTGCGCCGGGCCACCGCACCCGGCGTCCTGGTGCACGACGACGTCTACGACCTGATGGCGGTCTCCGCCCACCTCACCTACCTCCGCAACCAGCGCGCCCGCGGCGTGGCCTGGCAGAGCACGCCGGCTATGGTCTCCTGGTCCGAGCTGTCCGAGGACCTGCGGGCCGCCAACCGCGCGCAGGTGCGCGCCATCCCCGACCGCCTGCGCCAGATGGGGTGCACCGTCGTCCCCGCGGGCAACGCCGAGCACGGCCGGATCCCGGAGCCGGTGGTCGACGCGCGGGCGGTGGACGAGCACGACCGCTGGATGGCCGAGAAGGTCGCCGCCGGCTGGACCTACGGGCCCGAGCGCGACGACGCCCGCCGGCTGCACCCCGACCTGCGGCCCTGGGCGGACCTGTCCGAGTCCGACCGGGAGAAGGACCGCGCCGCGATCCGCGGCATCCCGGTGATCCTGGCCGACTTCGGCCTGCGGGTGGTCCCGCTCGACGACGACGCCGGCTGGGAGGCCGCGGACGCCCCCGTACCCGACCCGCGGGGTGTGGTCCGCGGCTGGCGGATGTTCGGGCGCGGCCGGACGGAGCAGCCGGGCGAGTCCTGACGTCGGCCGGCCCGTTCGGGCTGACAGGCCGTTCCGGGCTGACAGGATGGGCACCATGCGAAGCGTCACCCTTCTCGGCTCCACCGGTTCCATCGGCACGCAGGCCGTCGACGTCATCGGGCGCAACCCCGACCGGTGCCGCGTGGACGCGCTGTCCGCGGGCGGCTCGGACCTGCCGCTGCTCGCCCGGCAGGCCGCCACGCTCGGCGTCCGCGCCGTCGCCGTGGCCGACGCCGCCGCGCGCCCCGCCCTGACCACCCTGCTGAGCGAGGCCGGCGCCGACGGCGTCGAGGTGCTCGCCGGACCGGACGCCGCCACCGACCTGGCCGGCCGGGGGAGCGACGTGGTGCTCAACGGCATCACCGGCTCCGTCGGTCTGCGCCCCACGCTGGCCGCGCTGGGCGCGGGCTCGACGCTGGCGCTCGCGAACAAGGAGTCGCTCGTGGTGGGCGGCGCCCTGGTCAAGGCCGCCGTGCGGCACGAGGGCCAGATCGTGCCCGTGGACTCGGAGCACTCCGCGATCGCGCAGTCGCTGCGCTCGGGCTCCTCGGCCGAGGTGCGCAGGCTCGTGGTGACCGCCAGCGGCGGGCCGTTCCGCGGCCGCTCGCGGGACGACCTGCGCGACGTGACGCCCGCCCAGGCCCTGCGGCACCCCAACTTCGCGATGGGCCGCGTGGTCACCACCAACTCCGCGACCCTGGTCAACAAGGGGCTGGAGGTCATCGAGGCGCACCTGCTGTTCGACCTGCCGTTCAGCGCCATCGACGTCGTGGTGCACCCGCAGCAGATGATCCACTCCATGGTCGAGTTCGTCGACGGCTCCACCATCGCGCAGGCCGGGCCGCCGCGGATGCTCGTGCCGATCGCGCTCGGCCTGTCGTGGCCGGACCGGCTGCCCGACGTCGACGTCGGCATCGACTGGACGCAGGCCGCGAGCTGGGAGTTCCTGCCCCTGGACGACGACGCCTTCCCCTCCGTCCGGCTGGCCCGCCAGGTGGGCGAGGCCGGCGGGACCCACCCCGCCGTCTACAACGCCGCGAACGAGGTGTGCGTGGACGCCTTCCACGACGGCACCATCGGGTTCCTCGACATCGTCGACACCGTGGCCGCCGTGGTCGAGGCGCACGGGACGACGGCGGCGGGCGACGCGGGATCGGTCGAGGGCGTGCTGGAGGCCGACGCCTGGGCCCGGGCCGAGGCGGCGGAGATCCTGAAGTCGGTGTGACCCCCCGACTGACTCGCCGGACCGACTCCGCCGAGTCAGCCAGCTGGTCGGACCAGCCGACTGACTCGCCGGGTTGGCTTCGCCGAGTCAGCCAGGTGGTCCGACCAGCCGACTGACTCGGCATCCGTTGGTCGGGCGGGTCAGTCGGGTTCGGTGGGTCAGGCGGTCGGTGGGTGGGTCGCGTGGGCGTGGTTGACAGGGCCGTGGCCCTGCCACGGGCCCGACGCCGTCCCCGTTCCGCCGACGACGAGGGCGTCCGCCGCGCGGAGCGCACCGGTCAGGTACTCCTTCGCGGCCCGGACCGCCGGCTCCCACCCGTCGTGCGCGGGGCGGAGGACGGCGCACGCGGAGCTGAGCGTGCAGCCCGTGCCGTGGGTGTTCCGCGTGGGGATCCGTGGCGCGACCAGGGCGACGACGCCGTCCCCGCCGACGCCGTCCCCGCCGACACCGTTCGGACCGAGCCCCGGGCCTGCCAGGTGGTCGACCGACTCCGCCGAGTCGAGGTGCCCGCCCTTGACCAGCGCGAACCCGGTGCCGAGTGCCCGCAGCGCCCGCGCCTGGTCGGCCGCCTCGGTGCCGTCCCGAGCCGGGTCGACGCCCAGCAGCACCGCGGCCTCGGGCAGGTTCGGCGTCACGAGGTCGGCGAGGGGGAGCAGCTCGTCGCGGAGCACCGCCTCGGTGTCGGGCGCGAGCAGCCGGTCGCCCGACGTCGCGACCATCACCGGGTCCAGCACCACGAACGGCGCGCGTCCGGTGGCCCGCAGGTCGCGCAGGGCCGCGGCGACCGCCCGGGCGACGTCGGCGTCAGTGGTCATGCCGATCTTGATCGCGTCCACGGCGACGTCGGCGAACAGCGTGTCGAGCTGCGCGCGCACCATGTCGGCGGGCACCGGGTGCACCCGCGTCACCCCGGTCGTGGACTGCGCCGTCAGCCCCGTGAGCACCGCGCAGCCGTAGCCGCCGAGCGCCGCGAAGGTCTTCAGGTCGGCCTGGATCCCGGCGCCGCCGGACGGGTCCGACCCCGCGATGGTCAGCGCCACGACGGGATGGCCGGGCGGGCGGACGCGCGGGGCGGCGGCATCGCGAGCGGCGGCCTCGGCGGGACGTGCTTCGCCGGGGCGGGCGACGTCGCCAGGACCCGCTTCGGTGGGGAGCGCAACATTCCCGACCTGCGCCGCGGCCCGTGCGGACGCGCTCACGAGACCTGTCCCGTCGTCGCCCCCGAGCGCACGCCGGAGCGATCCTCGGCCCGCGCCGCCGCCCAGGCCAGCGCGAGCTCCCGCGCCGCGGCGGCCGGGTCGGCCCGGCCGCAGACGGCGGAGACGACGGCGCTGCCGGCCGCACCGGCGTCGTGCAGCGCGTCGACGTCGTCCGCCCGCAGCCCGCCGATCGCTACGCACGGCAGCGACGCGGCGGCCGTGACGACGCCGAGCCGGGCGAAGCCGATCGCCGGCCGCGCGTCGGACTTGGTCAGGGTGGGCCGCACCGGGCCCACGCCGAGCAGGTCGACGGTGCCGGCCGGCAGCTCGCCCGCGGCCCGCGCCTCCTCGGGCGTGCTGACGCTCAGCCCGAGGTGCCGGTCCGGGCCCAGCAGCCGGCGCGCGGAGACGGGGTCGAGGTCGCGCTGGCCCACGTGGGCGCCGTCGGCGTCGATCGCGAGCGCCACGTCCACCCGGTCGTCGACCACGAGCGGTACCCCGAGCGGCCGCAGCAGGGCGACCAGCGTGCGGCCGAGGTCCACCAGCTCGCGGGTGGTCGCGCCCGGGTCGCGGAGCTGGACGGCGGTCACGCCGCCGTCGACCGCCGCGCCCACGGTGGCGACGACCCCGGCGGGGCCGCCGCACTGCTGGGTGTCGGTGACGAGGTAGACGGACGGGTCGAGGCGGACGCGGGCGCTCACGCCTCGGCCCGCGCCGGCTCGTGCCCGGTGGCGGGCTCGTTCACCAGCCCGGCGCCGAACCCGACGGCCTCGGGGTCGACGTCGAACACGCGGTCGACCAGCTCGACGGCGAAGCTGCCGGGTGTGGTCGATGTGGTGCGGTCGGCGGCGACGCAGAGCCAGGCGGTCGCGGCGGTCGCGGCGAGCAGGCGGTCCTCGGTGACGGCGGAGCACGCGGCGACCAGCGCGCCGAGCGAGCAGCCGACGCCGGTCACGCGCGTCATCAGGGACGTGCCCGCCTGGACGCGCACGACGCGCTCGCCGTCGGTGATCAGGTCGGACGCGCCGCTGACGGCGATCACGGCGCCGGAGGACCGGGCCAGGCGCAGGGCGACGTCCCGCACGCCGTCGGGCGTGTCGAGGGAGTCGACGCCCCGGCCGCCGGCGCCGCCGGCGAGCGCCTGGATCTCGGACGCGTTGCCGCGGACGACGGCGGGGCCGCGCCCGAAGAGCTCGGCAGCGAGGCGGGTGCGCAGCGGCAGCGCGCCGATGGCCACGGGGTCGAGCACCCAGGGCACGCCCGCGGCGGTGGCGCCGTCGACGGCGGCGCGCATGCCGTCGGCCTGGCCGCCCTCGACGGTGCCGAGGTTGATGAGCAGGCCCCCGGCGACGCCGGCGAGCACGGGCGCCTCCTCGGGGTCGGCGACCATGGCCGGTGCCGCGCCGGCGGCGAGCAGCACGTTGGCGGTGAAGTTGGTGACCACGACGTTGGTCACGCAGTGCACCAGGGGTGCGGTGTCGCGCACCGCGGTGACGACCGACGCGACGGCGTCGGGCAGGACGGAGCCCATGAGGCGTTCCCTTCGCTAGCACTACCTAGATCAGGTTCCACGGGTGCATCTCAGCCGGGCTGATGCCCGGCGCCCCGCGCCAAGTGGGCCCACCCTAGCCGCGGACGACGTCCGCCCGAAACCGTCGCGGCGGGCGGGGTGCTAGCTCGGGCCGGTCGCGTTCCACTCGCTCGCGAGCACGCCCATGACGACGTCGTCGTGGTAGCGGCCGGCGTGGAAGACGGCTTCCCGGCGTCGTCCCTCCACCACGAACCCGCACCGTTCGTAGGCGCGTCGCGCGTCGGTGTTGAAGCCCCAGACGCTCAGCTCGACGCGATGCAGGTTCATCTCCTGGAAGGCATACCGGAGCAGCACGCGGACGGCGTCCGACCCGTACCCGTGCCCGGTGTGCTCGGGTCCGAGGATGATGCCGAGGGTGCCCGTGCGCTGCGGAAGGGTCGCCCCGTGAAGGGTGACGTGCCCGACGAGGCGGCGGTCCTCAAGGGTCTCGACGCTGAGGCCGACCGCGCCCGGGTCGGTGTTGGCGCTCCACGCGCGGAACAGGTCGGCGGCCGTCCCGGCGGGCCGCGGGCGCACGGTGGGCTGCTGCAGCGGCTGCCACTCGGTCTCCCGCCACCACCGGTCCAGGTGCGGCAGGTCGTCCTCGGCGAGGGGGCGCAGCCGGACGGCGCGGCCGAGCAGCAGGCCGCGACCGTAGTCCCGGGCACCTTCGCTGCTGGTGAGGCCGCCCTCCGTCACGCGCGGTCGCCCCCCTGGCCTGCGGAGTCCTGGCCCGCGCCGTACCGCAGCCCGTCGACGAGCAGGTCGAGCATGCGCCGGCCGTGGTCCGGCTCCTCGTCCTCCATGGGCAGCGACAGCTTGGACACGGCGTACAGGAGGTCCTGGGGGCTGACGACGGCGCGGACGGCGCCGGCCGCGACGGCGGCGTCGAGCAGCGAGCCGAGGGCGGGGCCGAGCCGCCCGATGAAGTAGGCGGGCAGCGCGTCGAACGCCGGGTCGCCCGAGTGCAGCGCCGAGGCGAGCCCGCGCTTGGTCACCAGGAACTGGGTGTAGCGGTGGAGCCACTTCTCGAGCGCGACGACGGGCGGGTGCTCGGCGGCGAGTTTCGGCGCGGCGTCGGCGGTGGCGTCGACCTCGGCCTGGAACACGGCCTTGACCAGGTCGGACCGCTTGGGGAAGTGGCGGTAGAGCGTGCCGACGCCGACGCCGGCCAGGTCGGCGATCTCCTTGGCGGGCGCGTCGACGCCCGACGTGCCGAAGACCTGCTTGGCGGCGTCGAGCAGCGCGTCGATGTTGCGCTGCGCGTCGCGGCGCAGGGGCCGCTGCTCTGTGTGCTGGGTCACTTTTCTCCATGGTCTCTTGCTAACCGGAACGGCTTTCCATATGGTTCTGGAAGAGCGTTCCGCTTAGCTCCAGAGTACGGCACCGCGGCGACGCCCACCAGACCTCTCGACCCCAGGAGGGCCCCATGCAGTACCGCAGCCTCGGCCGGACCGGCATCAAGGTCAGCCCCTACGCGCTCGGCGCGATGATGTTCGGCGCGATCGGCAACCCGGACCACGACGAGTCGGTCAAGATCATCCACAAGGCCCTCGACGCCGGCATCAACTTCATCGACACGGCCGACGCCTACTCCCGAGGCGAGTCCGAGGAGATCGTGGGCAAGGCACTCAAGGGCCGCCGCGACGACGTCGTGCTGGCCACCAAGGTGCACCTGCCCATGAGCGACGACCCCAACCACCGCGGCAACTCGCGGCGCTGGATCATCGCCGAGGTGGAGAACTCGCTGCGCCGCCTGGGCACCGACCACATCGACCTGTACCAGATCCACCGGCCCGACCCGGACACCGACGTCGAGGACACGCTCGCCGCGCTGACCTATCTGATCAACTCCGGCAAGGTGCGGGCCATCGGCTCGTCCACCATGCCCGCCGCCGACATCGTCCAGGCGCAGTGGGTGGCCGAGCGGCGGGGCCTGGAGCGGTTCCGCACCGAGCAGCCGCCGTACTCGATCCTGAACCGCGGCATCGAGCGCGACGTCCTGCCGGTCGCCCAGCAGTACGGCATGGGCACCCTCGTGTGGAGCCCGCTCGCCGGGGGGATGCTCACCGGCAAGTACCGCAAGGGCCGCGCCAGCGACGCCCACCGGGCCCAGTTCGGGTTCGCGCACCTGCAGGACGAGCGGCGCCTCGACGTCGTCGAGCAGCTCATCCCCGTCGCGCAGGACGCCGGGATCCCGCTGAACCACCTCGCGATGGCGTTCGCGATCGCGCACCCGGGCGTCACCTCCGCGATCATCGGCCCGCGCACCATGGAGCACCTCGACAGCGCGCTCGCGGGCGCCGAGGTCAGCCTGAGCGACGAGATCCTCGACCGGATCGACGCCATCGTGCCGCCCGGCACCGACATCGGCCGCCTCGACATGGCCTACGACCCGCCGGCCATCCAGCAGCCGGCCCTGCGCCGTCGTCCGGCCGAGCAGCGCGCGGCGGCGGCCTGACGCGGCCTCTTGCCCGACCCCGCCCCACCCGTGTGAAGGGAACCGTCATGTCACATCGCCAGCACCCCCTCGGTACCGGCTTCACGGCCGCCTCCACGGTCGACGACGTCCTGGCGGGCGTCGACCTGACCGGCAGGAACATCATCGTCACGGGCGGGCACTCCGGCCTCGGCCTGGTCGCCACCCGGGCACTGGCCCGGGCCGGTGCCTCGGTCGTGGTCGCCTCGCGCGACCCGGAGCGCGCCTCTGCCGCGGTCGCGGGGATCGAACGCGTCGAGGTCGGCCGGCTGGACCTGATGGACCCGGCTTCGATCGACGGCTTCGTCGAGCGCTACCTGGGCTCCGGCCGACCGCTGCACGTGCTGATCAACAACGCCGGCTACCCGGCGCCGGCGCGGATCGAGCGGGACGCGCGCGGCTACGAGGCGCAGCTCGCCACCAACCACCTCGGGCACGTCCAGCTCACCCTGGGCCTCCACCCGGCGCTCCGGGCCGCCGACGGCGCCCGCGTGGTCACCACCACGTCCGGTGCCCAGCGGATGTCCGACATCCTGTGGGACGACCCGAACTTCACCGCCCGCGGTTACGACCCGGGGCTCGCCTACGCCCAGTCCAAGACGGCGAACGTCCTGTTCACGGTCGAGCTCGACCGGCGCTGGGCGGGCGAGGGGATCCGCGCGTACGCGCCGCACCCCGGCATCGTGCCGGCGACGTCCTTCAACCGTTCCGTGGGCGAGGCGGCGCAGCGCGCGATGCGCCTCATCGACGACGCCGGCAACCCGGTCATCGACCCCGAGCACGGCAAGAAGACACCCGAGCAGGGCGCCGCGACGATCGTGTTCGCCGCGACCAGCCCTCTCCTGGCCGACGTCGGCGGCGTGTACCTCAACAACAGCGACGTCTCGCCGCTGGACGAGGACCCGCGGCCCGTCGACCTCACGGGGGCCGACGCCGACGACGTCCCGGCCGACGTCGTGCCGCACTCGATCGACCCTGACTCGGCCCGCCGGCTGTGGGCCCTGACGGAGCGACTGCTGGCGGCGTGACGGACGCGGGCGGTCGCCGGGGCCGCGGCCGGCGCGCCCGGATCGGCCGGGGTCCGGGGCCGCAGCCGAAAGTGCGCTTCTACCCAGTCATTGGGCCCGAAAACAGGCTGTTTCCGGACGCAATGGCTGGGTAGAAGCGCACATCGCGGCCGGGCCGACCCCCGCAGCGCCGGGCGGCGCCGCACTCGCGTCACAGCCGCGTCCACGCCTCGCTCAGCACGCCCCGCAGGATCTGCTCGATCTCGTCGAACTCCGCCTGCCCGATCGTCAGCGGCGGCGCGAGCTGCACCACCGGGTCGCCCCGGTCGTCGGCGCGGCAGTACAGCCCCGCCTCGAACAGGGCCGGCGTGAGGAACCCGCGCAGCAGGCGCTCGGCCTCGTCGCCGGAGAAGGTCTCGCGCGTGGCCTTGTCCCGGACGAGCTCGATCCCGTAGAAGTACCCGGCGCCGCGCACGTCGCCCACGATCGGCAGGTCGTGCAGCCGCTCCAGGGTGGCCCGGAAGGCGGGCGCGTTCTCCTTGACCCGCCCGGTCAGGTCCTCCTCGTCGAAGAGGTCGAGGTTCGCCATCGCGACGGACGCCGAGACGGGGTGCCCGCCGAACGTGTACCCGTGCGCGAAGGTCGTCGACCCGTGGGCGAACGGCTCGAACACCCGGTCGGAGACGAGGCAGGCGCCGATCGGGGAGTAGCCCGACGCCATGCCCTTGGCGCACGTGATCATGTCCGGCACGTACCCGAAGTCGTCGCACGCGAAGATGGACCCGATCCGGCCGAACGCGCAGATCACCTCGTCGGAGACGAGCAGCACGTCGTGCCGGTCGCAGATCTCGCGCACCCGCTCGAAGTACCCGGGCGGGGGCGGGAAGCAGCCGCCGGCGTTCTGCACGGGCTCCAGGAAGACGGCCGCCACCGAGTCGGGCCCCTCCGCCTCGATGAGCGCCTCGATCTGGTCGGCGGCCCACCGGCCGAACGCCTTCGGGTCGTCGCGCAGGTCCTCGGACGCCCGGTAGATGTTGGTGTTCGGCACCTTGAACGCGCCCGGGACGAGGGGCTCGAACGGCTCCTTGAGCCCCGGCAGGCCCGTCACGGACAGGGCTCCGTGCGTGGTGCCGTGGTACGCGATGGTCCGCGAGATCACCTTGTACTTGCCCGGCCTGCCCTGGAGCTTCCAGTACTGCTTGGCCAGCTTGAACGCCGTCTCCACGGCCTCGGAGCCGCCGGTGGTGAAGAACACGCGGTTCAGGTCGCCCGGCGCGAGGTCGGCCAGCCGCTCGGCCAGGTCGATGGCCGGCGGGTGCGCGAACGACCACAGCGGGAAGAAGGCGAGCTCGCCCGCCTGCCGGGCCGCGGCCTCGGCGAGCACCCGGCGGCCGTGCCCGGCCTGGACCACGAACAGGCCCGAGAGCCCGTCGATGTACCGGCGGCCGGCCGCGTCCCAGACGTGATGGCCCTCGCCGCGAACCAGCGTGGGCACCCCGGCGTCCCAGGCGGACTGCCGCGTGAAGTGCCCCCAGAGGTGCCGCCGGGCGGCGTCGTCCCGCGGCGTACCGCGCGGCGTGAGATTGGCGCCGCCGGGCGCGTCCCCGGGCGCGTCCCCGGGCGCGTTCCCAGGCGCGGACACAGAGCTTCCGGTCATCGTCGTCCCCCGTCGTCGTGCGGCGTCGCGGCTGACCCGACCAGGCTAAGCCGGGCCGCTCACCGGCGGCTCGTCCAGTTGAACACCGCCCACCCCGTCACCAGCGCCCCCACGGTGACCAGCGCGGTCGCCGTGACCGCCTGGATCGGGCCGATCAGCGACGCGTCCAGCGCCACCTGGACGGTGCCGATCAGGGCGTACACGCCGGCGAACACGGTGATCGCCGACAGCGTGCCGTCCATCAGCCGACGCCGGGACCGCTCGCGCCTGACCTCGGCCGCGCGCTCGCGGTCGCCGTGCAGCCGTTCGAGCGCCGCGAGCCGGGCCGCGATGGGCTCCTGGAGCAGCTCGCGCAGCCGCTCGGTGACGACGGCGGCCTGCTGCTCGAACCGGGACGCGTGCAGGAGCTGGTTGAGCATCCGCGACTCCAGCGCGGAGGCGAGGAACGTGGGGGAGGTGACGGTGGTCAGGGTGGTGCGGACCTCCGAGGCGAACTCGTGCAGCCGCAGCTGCTCGCGCGTGAGCCGCTCCTTGCGGTCGGCGAGGTCGGCGCCGTTGTTCACGTCGTGGTCGGCGAGCATGGTCGCGACGATGCGCAGGTGGTCCGCCAGCGTGGCGTTCCAGGCGCTGAACAGCCCGTTGAGGCTGGCCACGAACTCGGCGAGCGAGCCGTACTGGGAGATCTTGAAGTGTGCCGTGCCGACCAGCGCGACGGTGGTCGAGTTGGTGGCCACGGCAACGACGTCGCCCAGGTGCCGCACCCCCTCCAGCAGCACGGGGTTGCGCTGGCGCAGGGTCCAGTCGCACAGCGTGGCCGTGCCGTAGGACACGGGCTGCAGCAGCACCTGCGAGCCGAACGCGGCCAGCATCTCGTCGCCCATGTTGACCGGCGTCCGGCGTTCCGGGGGCGCGGCCGGGCCGCGGCCCCGGCTCGCCTCGTAGACCGTGGTGACCACGTGGGCCCGCCCCTGGGCGATCTCGGTCCCCTTGCGGACCAGGTCCGCGGTCGCGCGCTGGAGCAGGTCGGCCAGGTCGAAGAGGCGTTCCGGCGGCAGGGCGCCGCCGGGGTCGACGTCGACGGGCGAGCCGTCCAGCGCGATCCACCGCACCCGGATGTCGGCGTGCAGGTTGGACAGGCGGAACCGGGCGTCACGGACCTGCTGCGGCGACTGGTCGCGCGACGAGTAGCGGAACCGCACGTAGTGGTTGCCGAACTCGGTGAACCGCACGTCGCAGGACAGCTCCGCGATGAACGTCCCGTCCGGCTGCTCCAGGCGCACGTTCGGCATCGACAGGGACGCCCCGCCGTACGGGCGGGCGGCCCGGTCGACGCTCGCCCAGACGTCGTCCATCTTGAGGCGGCCGCGCACGGCGAAGGCCTGGACGCCGAGCAGCTCCGGGTGCTCGTCCCGGTGCGCGAGGCGGCGGATGGCGGTGACCGCCGCGGCCGGCCGCACGTCCCGCAGCCCGAACGGGTAGATGTAGACGGTCCGCAGCCGGTCGAGCGTGAGCCAGGTCGAGTCGAGGTTCCGGTACAGCTCGGTCAGGTGCATCCGGTAGGAGCGCAGCTCGCTGGCCAGGATGTAGTTGAGGTGCCGGTCGGTCTCGGCGGCGCGCAGGCCGTCCAGCGCGGGGCCCAGCCGGGCGGGTTCCCCGGCCATGGCCGCGGACGCCGCCCGCGCGGCCTCGGCCAGGGCGCGGAAGTACCGGACGCGGGTCACGGCCTGGGGCACCAGGGCACGGCGGAACGGCGAGGTCGGGTCGGGGATCGCCCGCGCGGCCTGCAGCAGCTCCCCGCACCGTTCGCCGGCCCGCCCCGCGGCGTCGGCCACGCGGAGCAGGTCGCCAGCGCTGCGCGCGGCCGCCGTGTGCATCTGGGTGATCAGCGTGCGCAGCAGCACGGCGACGGCGTCGCCCTCGGCCCGGCAGACGTCGTCCGGCGCATCGTCGCGGCAGGTTTCCCAGGTCTCGACGAAGGCCCGCAGCGGCACGATGATGCGGCCGTGCCGGAAGGTGTACTGCAGGGCGTCGCTCGCCTGCGACCACAGGTACACGCCGAGCAGCGCGGCGGCTCTTGGCCGGGCGACGACGGCGCGCAGCGCTGCGGCGGTCTCGGGGCCGCGCGGGTCGCCGGGCACGGGATGACGGCGGTTGGGCGCGTCGCCGTCGTCGCCCATGTTCCAGCGCGAGGCCGCCCAGATCGCGCTGACGTCCACGCCGATCTCGCGCAGCTGCCGCGCCACCCGGGAGTCGCCGTCGGCCGCGGACCAGGCCTCGGTCTGGAACATCGAGGTCAGGCTCTCCGCGAGGGAGGACGGGCCGTGCGCGTGCAGCTCCCGGAACCCAGGGACGGACGAAACCGACATGCCCACAGGTTAATGATCAGTAACCAATGTTTCAACGAATCACCATGTGGGCGGCACGGGGTGAACGTCGGGTGGCCGTCCCGGGGGGAGCCGTGCGCTCCCTGCCGGGCTGTCAGTAACGTGTCGTAGTCTCGGTCCGTGAGCATCGTTCCGCACATCATCGGTGTGCTCGTCCTGCTGGTGGGCGTCCTCGTCTCGGTCGGTCTGCACGAGCTGGGGCACATGATCCCGGCCAAGAAGTTCGGCGTGCGCGTGAGCCAGTACATGGTGGGTTTCGGACCCACCCTGTGGTCGCGCACCAAGGGCGAGACGGAGTACGGCATCAAGGCGATCCCGCTCGGCGGGTTCGTGCGCCTCGTCGGCATGATGCCGCCCGCCCCCGCCGGCACCAAGCGGGGCAAGGGCTTCTGGAACGAGCTCGTCGCCGACGCGCGTGACGCGTCGGTCGCGGAGGTGCGGCCCGGCGAGGAGCACCGCGCCTTCTACAACCTCTCGACGCCCAAGAAGCTCGTCGTCATGTTCGGCGGGCCGTTCATGAACCTCGTGATCGCCACGTTCCTCATGGCGATCATCCTGATCGGGTACGGCCTGCCTGCCGTCTCCACGACCGTCGCGCAGCTCTCCGAGTGCGTCCCCGCCTCCGCGACGTCCACCGCCACGGGCGACGACTGCGAGGGGCAGCCCGCCGCCCCCGCCGCCGCGGCCGGGCTGCAGCCCGGCGACGAGGTCGTCTCCTTCGGCGGCACCGAGGTGACGGGCTGGCAGCAGCTGGTCGGCCTCATCAACGACTCCGCGGGGCAGGAGTCCGACGTCGTCGTGCTGCGCGACGGCGAGCGCGTCACGCTCGAGGTCACCCCCGCCCCCACCGAGCGCCCGGTCGTGGACGAGCAGGGCGTCGCGGTGGTCGGCGCCGACGGCGAGCCGGTCGTCGAGCCCGGCGGTTTCGTGGGCTTCTCCCCGCTCCAGGTCCGCGAGCGTCAGCCCCTGTCCCGCGTGCTGCCCGAGGTGGGCAACATGACCTGGCAGACGGCGACCATGGTGGCGACCCTGCCGGTCCGCGTGGCCGACGCCGCCACCCAGGCGTTCACGGACGAGGAGCGCTCGCAGGACTCGGTCCAGTCGATGGTGGGCGTGGCCCGGATCAGCGGCGAGATCATGGCGCTCGACGAGGCGATCCTCGACCGCGTGATGATCTACCTGAGCCTTCTCGCGAGCCTCAACATCGCGCTGTTCGTCTTCAACCTCATCCCGCTGCTGCCGCTCGACGGCGGGCACCTGGTCAACGCCCTCTACGAGGGCGGCAAGCGCACGGTCGCCCGGGTGCGCGGGGCGGCCGTCCTGCCCGGCCCGGCCGACGTCGCGCGCATGACTCCCGTGGCGTACGTGGTCTTCCTGATCCTCCTCGGGGTGGGCGGCGTCCTCGTCGTGGCCGACCTGGTGGATCCCGTGCGGATCACGTGATGCCAGACACCAAGTGCGTTTTGCACCTTCTGAAGCGTGGATACTGATCCTGTGACCGCAATCAGCCTCGGCATGCCAGCAGCACCCCCGCCGGTCCTCGCCCCTCGCCGCAAGACCCGCAAGATCAAGGTCGGCAAGGTGGAGGTGGGCGGTGACGCTCCCATCAGCGTGCAGTCCATGACCACCACGCCCACCACCGACATCAACGCGACCCTCCAGCAGATCGCGGAGCTCACGACGGCGGGCTGCGACATCGTGCGCGTCGCCGTGCCGACCTCCGACGACGCCGAGGCGCTGCCGATCATCGCGAAGAAGTCCCAGATCCCCGTGATCGCGGACATCCACTTCCAGCCCAAGTACGTCTTCCAGGCGATCGACGCCGGCTGTGCCGCCGTCCGCGTCAACCCGGGCAACATCCGCAAGTTCGACGACCAGGTCAAGCAGATCGCGCAGGCCGCGAAGGACGCCGGCATCTCGATCCGCATCGGCGTCAACGCGGGCTCGCTCGACAAGCGCATCCTGGAGAAGTACGGGAAGGCCACCCCGGAGGCCCTCGTGGAGTCCGCCGTGTGGGAGGCCAGCCTCTTCGAGGAGCACGACTTCCACGACTTCAAGATCTCGGTCAAGCACAACGACCCCGTCGTGATGGTGCGCGCCTACGAGCTGCTCTCCGAGCGGGGCGACTGGCCGCTGCACCTCGGCGTCACCGAGGCCGGCCCGGCGTTCCAGGGCACCATCAAGTCGGCCACCGCGTTCGGCGCCCTGCTCAGCAAGGGCATCGGCGACACGATCCGCGTCTCCCTCTCGGCCCCGCCGGTCGAGGAGGTCAAGGTCGGCAACCAGATCCTGCAGGCCCTGAACCTGCGCCCCCGTAAGCTCGAGATCGTGTCGTGCCCGTCGTGCGGCCGCGCCCAGGTGGACGTGTACACGCTCGCCGAGAAGGTCACGGCAGGCCTGGAGGGCATGACCGTCCCGCTGCGCGTCGCCGTCATGGGCTGCGTCGTCAACGGCCCGGGCGAGGCCCGCGAGGCCGACCTCGGCGTGGCGTCGGGCAACGGCAAGGGCCAGATCTTCGTCAAGGGCGAGGTCATCAAGACCGTTCCCGAGGCGATGATCGTCGAGACCCTCATCGAAGAGGCGATGCGGATCGCGGACGAGATGCCCACGCCGGAGAATGAGGCACAGGCCGGTTCGCCGGTCGTCTCGGTCGGCTGAGCCGGAGCAGGACCTCGGACTCGGGCGATACTGAAGGGTCGGACTCGAACGGAGCAAGGCATGGCTCGGTGGCGCACCCCGGTTCCGGCCGGGGCGCGCCCTGACGGGCCGTTCGAACCGGGCGAACAGGACATTCGCGCGCAGCTTGACCGCGGCGAGGTCCTCGCCCGGGCCCTGACCCGCGCGGACCTGGCGGCGGCGCTCGCGGTCTGTGCCGTCGACCCCGTCGCCTCGGTGCTCGCCACCGCGCGCCTGGAGATCGCGGCGCGGTCCGGGTTCGGTGCCGCCGCGGGCCAGGCGTGGGGGTTCCCCGCCGTCGGCCCGCTCGAGGCGGTGTGCTGGTCCGGCGCCAACCTGGTGCCCGTGGTCCCGATCACCGACCCTGCCCGGCGCACCGAGGCGATCGCCGCCTTCACGGCGGTCGCCCGCGTGTACGGACGCCGGTCGTCGTCGATCGTGGGGGAGCAGCGGGCCGCGCTCGCGCTCTGGGAGCGGCTGTCCCCGCACTGGCCGCCGGCCCGGGACATCCGCGCCGACCAGCCGTCGATGGCCATCGGTATTGCGCCCTCGGTGCCGCCCGAGCCCACGGTCCGCCGCTCGGTCCTGGCCGAGCTGGACCTCGTGCTGCCCGCCTGCGTGCGCATGTTCACCGAGGAGGTCGGCTACTCGCCGATAGCCTCCGGCGGCTCCGCCTACGCGGAGCGCGTGAAGTCGCTCATCGCGGAGGGGCGGTCGTTCGTCCGCCTCGTGCCCGACGGCGCCGGCCGGCCCGCCGTGGGCTTCAAGGCCGAGCTCGGCGCGGTGGCCGGCGGGGTGGCCCAGGTGCAGGGCGTCTGGGTGGAGCCTGCGTTCCGCGGCCGCGGCTGGTCGGAGTCGGGCATGGCCGCGGTGGTCGACGCAACCCGCGCGTCGGTCGCGCCGGTCGTCTCGCTCTACGTGAACGCCTACAACGAGCGGGCTATAGCGGCCTACCGGCGGGTCGGCTTCGAGCAGGTGGGCACCTTCGCGACCGTCCTGTTCTGACCGGGCGGCCGGCACTCAACCTGCATCGACGACCGGACCCTGCTCGCCGTCGCCGACCGCGATCGTGAGGTGCATGCCCAGCGCTCGGGCCAGCCGGTCGAGCGTCGGGATCGAGGGCATGCCGCCGCCGTTCTCCAGGCGGGCGATCACGCTCTGGTGGGTACCCATCCGTCGGGCGAGCTCGGCCTGGGTGATGCCTACCGCCGTCCGCGCGTCGTAGACGAGTGTTGCCAGCTCGTGTGCGAGCGCGGCCTCGTCGTAGGCCTTCTTGTAGGTCTCCCGCTCGGCCGGCGTCATCTGCTCGGTGCGGTTGGTGCGCAGCTCGTTCCAGGTGCGATGTGCCATCGTGCTCACCCCTTGGTCCTCGGGTCCGGCAGTCTGTCCCGCCGCTCGATTCGTGCCTTTCTTGCCCGGTCGATCTCACGCCGCTCGTTCTGGCGCTGCTTGCGGAACGTGGTCAGCGTGAAGACCTTTCGTTCGGGCTCGAACGTGTAGGTGATCCTGCGGGCAACGCCTTCGCAGGTGAATCGCAGCTCGAAGAGCCCGTCCCCCAGCGCGCGTGACTGCGGCATCCGGAGCAGGTTGCCCTGCTCGGCCAGCATGCCGATCACCCGGTCCGCCTGGGCCATTCCTTGCACGCTCAGCCTCTCGTACCAGTCCGCGACTTCGTCGGAGAACTCGATCTGCCAATTCATCTAGTGAACATAGCGTTGATGCTATGTTACCGCCCGCGCAAGGGGCCGGCCAGCGTGCGGCGCCGCGGTTCAGCGCAACAGCTTCGACATCCGGCGGTCCGCCAGCGGCTTGCCGCCCGTCTGGCAGGTGGGGCAGTACTGCATCGACCGGTCGGCGAACGACACCTCGTGCACCGTGTCGCCGCACGGGACGCCGTTCCAGCCCGGGCAGGGCAGCCCCGTCCGCCCGTGCACCCGCATCCCGGCCCGCTTGGCGTCCTTGAGCTCCTTGGCCGGCTTGCCCGACGCCGCCTCGATCGCCTCCGCGAGCACGTCGCCGATCGCGGTGTGCAGCCGAGCCGTCTCCTCGGGCGTGAACGTCCCGGTCAGCTTGTACGGGCTGAACCGGCCCACGAGCAGGATCTCGTCGCTGTAGGCGTTGCCGATGCCGGCGATGGCCCGCTGGTCGCGCAGCAGGCCTTTGACCTGCTGGTTCTTCGCCGCGAGCAGCCCCGCCAGCACCTCGGTGGTGAACTCCGGCGCGAGCGGCTCCACGCCCAGCGAGGCGATCATCTCGACGTCGGCCGGGTCGCGGACCACGTGCACGGCGAGTCGCTTGCGGGTCCCGGCCTCGGTCAGGTCGAACCCGGAGCCGTCGTCGAGCCGCACACGCAGTGCCAGGATCGCCCCCCGGCTGGAGCCGCCGAGCGACGGCCGGACGGGCTTGGTCGACAGGGCGTCCGACCAGCGCACCCAGCCGCCCCGGGAGAGATGGAAGACCAGGTGGAGCGGGGCGCCGTCGGCCACCGTGCCGCCAGGAGCGGGCGTGACCTCCAGGTCCAGCCACTTGCCGTGCCGGGCCACACCGGTCACCCGGCCCCCGGCGAGCGCCGCGGGCGGTGGGTCGAACGTCTTGAGCGCCGCGATCGAGCCGACCTCCACCGCGCTGACCGTGCGCCCCGCGGTCCGGGCGCGCAGGAAGTCGGCGAGCGCGGCGACCTCGGGCAGCTCCGGCATGGCCTCATCCTCCGCAACTTCCCGGGACACGGCAAGGTAAGCACCACAAATTCCAGGCGAGCCGCGAGGCTCCGCGCGGATAGGCTGTGCCCCATGTCTTCCGCACGCCTCACTCAGGGCGACGTGCTGCGCATGTCGTCCCTCTTCGTCCGTACCCTGCGCGAGGACCCGGCCGAGGCCGAGGTCGCCAGCCACAAGCTCCTCGTGCGGGCCGGGTACATCCGCCGGGCCGCCCCGGGCATCTACTCGTGGCTGCCGCTCGGCCTGCGGGTGCTGGCCAAGATCGAGGCGATCGTCCGCGAGGAGATGGTCGCGATCGGCGGCCAGGAGGTGCACTTCCCGGCGCTGCTGCCGCGGGAGCCCTACGAGGCGACGGGCCGCTGGGAGGAGTACGGCGCCGGCCTGTTCCGGCTCAAGGACCGCAAGGACGCGGACTACCTGCTCGCGCCCACGCACGAGGAGATGTTCGCGCTGCTGGTCAAGGACCTGTACTCGTCGTACAAGGACCTGCCGGTCACGCTCTTCCAGATCCAGACCAAGTACCGCGACGAGGCGCGCCCCCGCGCGGGCCTGATCCGCGGCCGCGAGTTCATCATGAAGGACTCGTACTCGTTCGACGTCAAGGACGAGGGCCTGGACGTCAGCTACCAGAAGCACCGCGAGGCGTACGAGAAGATCTTCACGCGCCTCGGCCTGGACTACGTGATCGTCTCGGCGATGTCGGGCGCCATGGGCGGCTCGCGCTCCGAGGAGTTCCTCTCGCCCTCGCCCATCGGCGAGGACACGTTCGTGCGCTCGCCCGGCGGCTACGCCGCCAACGTCGAGGCCGTGGTCACGCCCGTCCCCGAGGCGATCCCGTACGACGACGCCCCCGCGGCCCACGTCGAGGACACGCCCGACACCCCGACGATCGCCACGCTGGTCGACGTCGCGAACGCGAAGTTCCCCCGGCCCGACCGGGCCTGGACCGCCGCCGACACCCTGAAGAACGTGGTGCTCGCGCTGGTGCAGCCCGACGGGACCCGCGAGCTGGTCGTCGTCGGCCTGCCCGGCGACCGCGAGGTCGACCTTAAGCGCATCGAGGCCGCGCTGACCCCGGCGGAGCCCGAGGCAGCCACCGAGGAGGACTTCAAGAAGTTCCCCGAGCTCGTGAAGGGCTACATCGGCCCGCAGGCGCTCGGCCCCCAGGGTGAGCAGGTCGAGGGCGAGGACGGCGAGAAGGTCCCCGCCATCCGCTACCTCCTGGACCCGCGCGTGGTGCCCGGCACCCGCTGGATCACGGGCGCCAACGAGCCCGGCAAGCACGTCTTCGACCTGGTGGCCGGCCGTGACTTCACGGCCGACGGCACCGTCGAGGCCGCCGAGGTGCGCGCCGGCGACCCGGCCCCCGACGGCTCCGGCCCGCTGGAGCTCGCGCGTGGCATCGAGATGGGCCACATCTTCCAGCTCGGCCGCAAGTACGCCGAGGCCCTCGGCCTGGTGGTGCTCGACGAGAACGGCAAGCAGGCCGTGGTGACGATGGGCTCGTACGGCGTCGGCGTCACGCGGGCCCTGGCCGCGCTGGCCGAGGCCAACCACGACGAGCGCGGGCTGGCGTGGCCGGCGCACGTGGCTCCGGCGCACGTGCACCTGGTCGCGGCGGGCAAGGACGCCGCGGTGTTCGAGGCGGCCGGGAAGATCGCGGACGAGCTCGCCGCCCGCGGCGTCGAGGTGCTCTACGACGACCGGGCCGGCAAGACGTCGCCGGGCGTGAAGTTCAAGGACGCCGAGCTGCTGGGCGCCCCGCTCGTGGTCACTGTGGGCAAGGCTCTGGCCGACGGCGTGGTCGAGGTCCGGCCCCGCGCCGGCGAGGCGGAGCAGTTCCCCGTCGACGGCATCGTGGACGCCGTGGTCGAGCGGGTCGAGGCCCTGCTCGGCTGAGGCCGGGGTCGAGCCCGACCGTCACGTGAGGCCGTCAGGCGAGCTCCGGCAGTCCCGGGAACGGGACTGCCGGGGCGCCCCAGCGGGCGCCGGCGAGCGTGGAGTCGGTCAGCAGCGCGACCAGCACGGCGCGGGTGCCCGGTTCGGCGAGGCCGACCAGCGAGGCGTAGTTCTGGGCCAGGCCGTTCTCCAGATCGCGGGCGAGGTCCGTCGTGGCGGCGTCCGGTCCGGGCACCGCGTAGGCGACCCGCCGCGGGTCCTGGTCGGTCCCGGCCGTCCCCGCGAGGACGGCCCAGTCCTGGGCCCGTGCGCGGTGCACGACGGCTCGTTCGAGCGCCTGGGTGCGGATCGGCTCGTCGGCCTGCGCCGCCCGTACCTCGAGCGCGTAGGCCGCCGTGTCCTCGGCCAGGACCAGGGCGCTCAGGTCCTCGGCCGCCAGGCCGGTGGGCGCCACGGGTGCCTCGTCGGTCTTGGCCGAGGCCGGCGTCGCCGAGGCCTCGTCGCCGTCGCTGGGCTCCGGGGCGGGATCGGTGGGCTCGGGGATCTCGGTGGAGGGCAGGGCGGGGCCTTCGGCGCCGGTGAGCTGCGCGAGGGTCCTGGCGTGCTGCGTCTGCGACGTGGAGATCGAGGCGAGCAGCCGGCCCAGCGGCCCGGACGGCGCCTGGTCGGCGGCTGCCCGGGTGCGCGTCGCGGCGTCGCGCAGCGACGTGACGACGGCCCGTGGTGTGGGCTCCTCGGCGGTCGCCGAGGGGGAGGAACCGGAGTCGTCGGCCACGATGTCGCCGAGACCCGAGTCGTACTCGCCGCCGAGCTCCTCCGCCTGCAGGGTCGCCGTCTCGGCGATGACGCCGAGCTCCGTCTTGACGTCGGCCCTGATCGTGTCCGACGTCGCGGCGGTCTCGGCCTGGTCGGCCACGAGCAGCGCGTCGGCCACCGCCGTGCGCCGCAGGACCTCCGCCGCGTCCGGCACGGGCTCGGTCGGCGGCGGCGTCTCGAGCCGTACCCCGCAACCTGAGAGAATGATCGCGCAGGTCAGGGCCAGCGCGGTCAGGCCTGACCGGCGTCGGGTACGGGCCGTGCGGTTCGAGGCGTTCATCGTGGCCGATGATGCCATGTTCCGGAACTCCGTTCGTCCCTGACCGGTTGCGGTCGGGTCACGGACATCACGTTCTTCGCGAAGTGCCGAGGTCCGACGCTTCGTTAGGCTTGACGCAGACAACAACAGCACATCGGTCGAACCGTTCCGGCTCGAACCGTGCCCCCGCCCGGGGGAACCGACGGGAGGCAGTCGATGACACAGCAGGCGGATGCGGTCCGCGAGGTGGTGGGACCGGTGGTCGAGGCCGCAGGGCTCTACCTCGAGGAGGTGAGCGCCACCCGGGCGGGCAGCAAGTCCGTGGTCCGGGTCACCGTCGACCTGCCGGACGACGCCGTGGGCAGCCTGGACTCCGACGCCCTCGGCGACGTGTCGCGCGCGATCTCCGCGGCGCTGGACACGGACGACGTCGTCGCCGGCGCCTACACGCTCGAGATCTCGACGCCGGGCACCTCCCGGCCGCTGACCGAGCTGCGGCACTTCAAGCGCGCCCGGACGCGGCTGGTGACGCTCAAGCTCACCGACGGCAGCCTCGTCGAGGGCCGGCTGACCGACGTGCTCGACGGCGCCGACGGGGCCGTGCTGGTGCTCGACGAGGACCGTCAGGTCCCCGTCGGCGACGTCCGCCGGGGCAAGGTCGAGGTCGAGCTGCGACGGCTCGAGGACGCCCAGGATGCCGAGGATTCGGAACTGGGCGAGAGTGCAGGTGAAGACACCGACGAGGACTCGGACGGTGCCGCTACGGACAACACGACCGAGGGTCACCCCGGCCGCAACGAGGAAGGCTGACATGGACATCGACATGAGCACGCTCCGGATGCTGGAGCGCGAGCGGGACCTCAGCCTGGACGTGCTCGTCGCGGCCATCGAGCAGGCCCTCCTCTCGGCCTACCACCGCACCCCGGACGCCTACAACCGGGCCCGGGTCGAGGTGGACCGTGCGTCGGGCCACGTGACGGTGTGGGCGCGCGAGGAGCTGCCCGTCGCCGAGGACCCCGAGGACCCGGACGCGCGCCCCGTGGTGGAGCTCGGCCCCGAGTTCGACGACACGCCCCAGGACTTCGGCCGCATCGCGACCGCGACGGCCCGCCAGGTGATCGTCCAGCGGCTGCGCGACGCCGAGGACGACCAGGTGCTCGGCACCTTCCGCGGCAAGGAGGGCGAGGTCCTGGCCGGCGTCATCCAGCAGGGCCGCGACCCGCGCATGGTGCTCGTGGACGTGGGCGGCACCGAGGCCGTGCTGCCCCCGCACGAGCAGGTGCCCACCGAGGAGTACGTGCACGGCGAGCGGCTGCGCGCGTACGTGGTGGAGGTCAGCCGCGGAATGAAGGGTCCTCAGATCACGTTGAGCCGTACGCACCCGAACCTCGTGCGCAAGCTCTTCGAGCTCGAGGTCCCGGAGATCGCGGACGGCTCGGTGGAGATCACCGCCATCGCCCGCGAGGCGGGGCACCGCACCAAGATGGCCGTGCGTTCCCGCGTGTCGGGGCTCAACGCCAAGGGTGCGTGCATCGGCCCGATGGGCGCCCGCGTCCGCGCGGTGATGGCCGAGCTGCACGGCGAGAAGATCGACATCGTCGACCACAGCGACGACCCCGCCTCCTTCGTGGCGAGCGCGCTGTCGCCGGCCCGTGTGTCGTCTGTCACAGTGGTCGACGCCGACGCCCGTGCCGCACGGGCGATCGTCCCCGACTACCAGCTGTCCCTCGCGATCGGCAAGGAAGGGCAGAACGCCCGGCTCGCCGCGAAGCTGACGGGATGGCGGATCGACATCCGCTCGGACGAGGCGGCTGACGCCGACGCAGGTGGCGCCGCCGCCGACGCACAGAGCGGTCGGTAACGCCCGGTGGGTCGGCGCGGTAGACTGTCCGAGTCTGGGCCGCGTGCTCGTCCTTCGACATACCCCGCTCCGCCTGTCATGGGCCCGGTGCGGACGTGTGTCGGATGCCGGGGGCGCGACCAGCGGTCTGCACTCCTGCGTCTGGTGCTGGACACCCCGATGCATGATGTCGACGTGGCAGAGCCACGGCGCGTCGTGGTCGACGTCCGTGCCTGTCTGCCGGGTCGCGGCGCCTGGGTCCACCCGGTGTCGCAGTGCCTGGAGCTCGCCGAGCGCCGCAGGGCCGTCCCCCGCGCACTGCGCGCCGACGGGCCCCTCGACCTCGGCGAGGTGCGAGCACACCTCGGCCGGTGAGGGTGCCGACCGCAAGACCGTTCCGACCGGGCGCGACAGAGCGCCCGGCCGAATCATGAAGTTCGTCGACAAGGAAGCGGGTTTGAAGCCGATGGGCACCCGATGAGTCCCCAGCGATGAGTACGCAGTACTAACGGTGGTCCTCCCTGTCCCGGGACGGACCGAGACAGGAGAGATGTGGCGAAGATCCGCGTTCACGAGCTGGCTAAGCAGCTCGGAGTGGAGAGCAAGACCCTGATGGGCGAGCTGAAGGCCGCGGGCGAGTTCGTCCGCTCGGCCTCCTCGACCCTCGAGGCCCCGGTCGAGCGAGCGATGCGCGACAAGTTCCCCGTCGGTGGCGCCTCCGGCGCGTCCGACAAGGGCGCAGCGGCGAAGCCTGCCGCGAGCGCGCCGAAGCCGGCCGCGAAGCCCGCGGCCCGGAAGCCTGCCGAGGCGGCACCCGCCCCGGCGCCGGCTCCCGCCCCGGCCCCGGCCCCCAAGTCCGAGGCGGCACCCGCACCTGCGCCCGCCGCGGCACCGACCCCTGCGCCGGCGGCTCCCGCCCCGGCCCCGGCGGCCGAGCAGACCCCTGTGGCCCCTGCGGCATCGGCCTCGCCGGCCGCCGCGGCGCCCAAGCCCGGCGCGCCGAAGCCGGCCGCCGCGGCCCCCAAGCCCGGTGCCCCCAAGCCCGCCGCCGCCCCCTCGGGCGCGCGTCCGGGTGGTCGCGACGGCGGCCGTGACGGCGGCCGTGGTGGCCGTCCGGGCGGCGGCAACCCGCGCCCGGGCAACAACCCGTTCGCGACCAGCCAGGGCATGCCCCGTCCCGGTGGCGGCCGTGGTGGCCGTCCCGCGGCCGGTGGCGGCGAGCGCCCCGGTGGCGGTAACCCGCGTCCGGGCAACAACCCGTTCGCGACCAGCCAGGGCATGCCGCGTCCGGGGCAGCGCCCCGAGCGCAGCGAGTCGGCCGGCGAGCGCCCGGGCGGTCCCCGCCCCGGTGGCCCGCGCCCCTCGGCGCCCCGTCCCGGTGGCACCGGTGGCGGCGGCCCGCGCCCGAACCCCGGCATGATGCCGGGCAAGACCAACATGCCGCGTCCGGGTGACCGCCCGGCTCCGGGTGGTGGCCGTGGTCGCCCCGGTGGCGGCGGCGGTGGCCGTCCCGGTCCTGGTGGCGCCGGCGGTGCCGGTGCTCCGGGTCGTCCCGGCGGTGGCGGCGGCGGCTTCGGCGGCCCGCGCCGGGGTGCCGGTGGTCGCGGTGCGACGCAGGGTGCCTTCGGGCGCGCCGGCGGCAAGCCGGTCCGCGGTCGTAAGTCGCGCCGGGCGAAGCGCCAGGAGTTCGAGGCGATGCAGGCCCCGTCGCTCGGCGGCGTGCAGGTTCCCCGCGGCAACGGCAGCACGGTCGTGCGCCTGCGCCACGGTGCGTCGCTGAACGACTTCGCCGACAAGATCGACGCGAACCCCGCGGCGCTCGTGACCGTCCTGTTCCACCTGGGCGAGATGGCCACGGCCACGCAGTCGCTCGACGAGGACACGTTCGGCACGCTGGCGACCGAGCTCGGCTACCAGATCGAGATGGTCTCGGCCGAGGAGGAGGACCGCGAGCTGCTCGGGGCCTTCGACATCGACCTGCAGGCCGAGGAGGCGGGCGAGTCGGACGACGACCTGGTCGCCCGTCCGCCGGTCGTGACCGTCATGGGTCACGTCGACCACGGTAAGACCAAGCTGCTCGACGCCATCCGCAAGTCGGACGTGGTGGCGGGCGAGCACGGTGGCATCACGCAGCACATCGGTGCCTACCAGATCACGCACGAGCACGAGGGCACCGAGCGTGCCATCACGTTCATCGACACCCCGGGTCACGAGGCGTTCACCGCCATGCGTGCTCGTGGTGCCCAGGTCACGGACATCGCGATCCTCGTGGTCGCGGCCGACGACGGCGTGATGCCGCAGACGGTCGAGGCCGTGAACCACGCGCAGGCGGCCGGCGTGCCGATCGTCGTCGCGGTCAACAAGATCGACGTCGAGGGTGCCAACCCGGCGAAGGTGCGTCAGCAGCTCACCGAGTACAACCTGGTGGCCGAGGAGTACGGCGGCGACACGATGTTCGTCGACGTCGCGGCCAAGCCGGGCATCGGCATCGACGACCTCGTCGAGGCCGTCCTGCTGACCGCCGACGCCGCTCTCGACCTGCGCGCCAACCCGTCCAAGGACGCGCGCGGTGTCGCGATCGAGGCCAACCTCGACCGGGGTCGTGGCCCTGTGGCCACGGTGCTGGTCCAGTCGGGCACGCTGCACGTCGGCGACTCGATCGTCGCCGGCACGGCCCACGGCCGTGTGCGTGCGATGTTCGACGAGCACGGCAACGCGGTCGACGCCGCGACGCCCGCCCGTCCGGTCCAGGTGCTGGGTCTCACCAGCGTCCCGAGCGCCGGCGACACGTTCCTCGTGGCGCCGGACGACCGCACGGCACGTCAGATCGCCGAGAAGCGTGAGGCGGCCGAGCGCGCCGCGACGCTGGCCAAGCGCCGCAAGCGGATCAGCCTCGAGGACTTCGACACCGAGCTCAAGAAGGGCAAGGTCGAGAGCCTCAACCTCATCCTCAAGGGCGACGTGTCCGGTGCCGTGGAGGCACTGGAGGACGCGCTGCTCAAGATCGACGTGGGCGAGGAGGTCGAGCTGCGCGTCATCCACCGTGGTGTGGGTGCGATCACGCAGAACGACGTCAACCTGGCCACCGTCGACAGCGCCGTGATCATCGGCTTCAACGTGAAGTACGGCGAGCGCGTCGAGGAGCTGGCGGAGCGCGAAGGCGTCGACGTCAAGTTCTACTCGGTCATCTACCAGGCGATCGAGGACGTCGAGGCGGCCCTCAAGGGCATGCTCAAGCCGGAGTACGAGGAGGTCCAGCTCGGGACCGCGGAGATCCGCCAGGTCTTCCGTTCCTCGAAGTTCGGCAACATCGCCGGTTCGGTCATCCGCTCGGGCACCATCCGACGCAACTCGAAGGCGCGCGTGCTGCGCAACGGCACCGTCGTGGGGGACAACCTCACGATCGAGTCGCTGCGTCGCGAGAAGGACGACGTCACCGAGGTCCGCGAGGGCTTCGAGTGCGGTATCGGTCTCGGGTCGTTCAACGACGTCACCGAGGGCGACATCATCGAGACCTTCGAGATGCGCGAGAAGCCGCGCGACTGACACCACTGTCGCCGAGTCAGCATGCTGGTCCGTCCAGATCCCGGGATTTCCCGGGGTCCGGGCGGACCAGCATGCTGACTCGGCGGAGTCGGAAAGGATATGGACCATGGTCGACAATCCGCGGGCTCGTAAGCTCGCCGACCGCATCAAGGTGATCGTCGCGCAGATGATCGACTCGCGGATCAAGGATCCGCGGCTCGGCTTCGTGACGGTCACGGACGTCCGCGTCACCGGTGACCTGCAGAACGCCTCGGTGTTCTACACGGTCTACGGCTCCGACGAGGACCGCGAGGGCACGGCCGCGGCGCTGAAGAGCGCCACGGGCATGATCCGCTCCGAGGTGGGCAAGCAGACCGGTGTGCGCCTGACGCCCACCATCGAGTTCCACCTCGACTCGGTCCCCGACACGGCCGCCCACCTCGACGCCGCGCTGATCGAGGCGCGCAAGCGGGACGCCGAGCTCGAGGCACTGCGTGCCGGGGCCCGGTACGCGGGCGACGAGGACCCGTACAAGAAGCCGCGCGAGGACGACGCCGAGGCCGAGTGACCTCCGACCCCACGCTCGCGCGTGACATCGACGCCGCCTGCCGCCTGACCGGGAAGTTCACGCTCCGGTCGGGCCAGGTGGCGTCGGAGTACTTCGACAAGTACCTGTTCGAGAGCGACCCGGCGCTGCTGGCCCGGGTCGCGCGCCAGATGGTGCCGCTGGTCCCCGCGGACGCCGACCTGCTGGGCGGCCTCGAGCTCGGCGGGGTGCCGATCGTGACCGTGCTCAGCGGCCTGACCGGCACGGGCGCGCTGTACGTGCGCAAGCAGGCCAAGGAGTACGGCACCGCGAAGCTCGCGGAGGGGCCCCCGGTCGAGGGCCGCAGGGTCGTGCTGGTCGAGGACGTGATCACCACCGGCGGCGCCGTCCGCGACGCGACGTCGGCGCTCCGGGCTGCCGGGGCCGTGGTGGAGACGGTGGTCTGCGCGATCGACCGCAGCCCGGCCGGCAGCACGCCCCTCGCCGACGTCGGCGTGGAGGTCCGCGCCGTCCTGACCAAGGCCGACCTCGACGCCGCGCGGCACTCCTGAGCCACGGGATACTGAACCCCATGACCTCTCCCACCCCGCGGGCTCCCGCGCGCCGTCCCACGGCCGCCGACGGGTTCGTCGTGGTCGACAAGCCGCAGGGCTGGACCAGCCACGACGTCGTCGGGCGGATGCGGCGCCTGGCCGGGACCCGCAAGGTCGGCCACGCCGGCACGCTCGACCCGATGGCGACCGGCGTGCTCGTGCTCGGGATCGGCAAGGCCACGCGCCTGCTCACGTACGTGGTGGGCGCCGACAAGGACTACGACGCCACGATCCGGCTGGGCGTGGCCACGACCACGGACGACGCCGAGGGCACGGTGGTCGAGGTGTTCGGCCCGGACGCCGTCGGGCGCGTGGACCGGGCGGCGCTGGACACCGCGGTCGCCGACCTCACGGGCGACATCCTGCAGGTGCCCACGTCCGTGTCCGCGATCAAGGTGGACGGCAAGCGCGCCTACGCGCGCGTCCGGGCGGGGGAGGAGGTCGCGCTGAAGGCGCGGCCCGTCACCGTGTCCCGGTTCGAGGTCGTGGACGTCCGCGCGGCGACGGCGACCGTGCCGGACGGCGACCTCGAGGAGTACGTCGATCCGGGGGACGGCGATCCCGGCGCCGAGCCCGGCATCGCCCCGACCGCCGCCGAACCCGGCGACGGCCCCACCCGGGAGGTGCCCGTCGTCGACGTCGACGTGCGCGTCACCGTCTCGTCCGGCACCTACGTGCGCGCCCTGGCCCGCGACCTCGGCGCGGCGCTCGGCACGGGCGGTCACCTGACCGTGCTGCGCCGCACCCGGGTGGGCGGTTACCCGCTGGACGGCGCCCGCACGCTGGAGGAGCTGGAGGCGCAGGCCGACGCCGACGGCACGCTGGCCACGCTCCCGCTGGCCGACGCCGCGCGCGGCACGTTCCCGGTGCGTGAGCTCGACGAGGCCGAGGTGCGCGCGCTCGGCTACGGCCAGTGGGTCGAGCCGTCCGGGCGCGCCGACGTCGTGGCGGCGCTCTCGCCGTCGGGCACGCTCGTGGCGCTGCTGGAGGACACGCGGCGCCGCGGCGAGAGCCTCGCCAAGCCGGTCCTGGTGCTCGAGCCCGCCCCCTGACCGGGCCGGCGCGCGCCGGGTGCGCGCGCCGGGTGCGCGCGCCGGCCCGGTCAGACGAGCAGGCCAGACCAGCGGGTCAGGCCGGCACGGTCATGACCGGTGCCCGCCGGGTGCGGCCCGTGGTGCGGGCGTGGCCCACGACGGACAGCAGCACCCCGGCCCCCGCCCAGAGCGCGAGCGCCAGCCAGGCCGCCGACGCGTCGGCGTCGGGGAAGTACGAGACGTCGCGCAGCAGGGTGGCGCTGGCGCCCGGCGGCATCCACTGACCGATCGCGCCCCAGTGCCAGGGCAGGAACTCGGGCGGCATCGCCGCGCCCGAGATCGGGTTCCCGATCAGCATCATCAGCACCGGGCCGAGCGCGATGCCGGGCCTGCCGAGCACCGCGACGAACCCGGTGATGGGTGCGGCGATCGCGGCGATCGAGAGGGCGAGCGTGGCGCCGTCGAGCAGCCAGTCGCCCTGCACGGTGCCGAACCAGAAGTGCAGGATGCCCACGAGGATCCCGCCGCCGACCACCGAGTACACGGTGACGGCGAGCACGCGACGCAGGGCCCCGTTGACGGCGAGCGAGATGCCGATGCCGCCGATCATGCCGCCGAGCAGGATCGGGAACATCGCGGCCGCCAGGCCGGAGCCGCGGGGGTCGTCGGCGGACAGCGGGACCACGTCCGTGACGGTCACCTGGGGAACCTCGGGCAGCGACGGGGCCTGGGCCGCGCCGGGCTCCGGCGCCTGCGGCTGCTCGCCGCGTGCGGCGGCCTCAAGCGCCTGCTGGACGGCGGCCTGCGCGGCCTGGGCCGCCTGTTCCTGGGCGGCGGCGAGCGCCGCCGCCGTCGCAGCGTCGGCCTGCTCCTGGATCCCGCGCTGGAGCTGCGCGGCGATCTGCGTCATGAGCTGGTGCGTGGCCGTGCTCGCCGCGGAGGCGGTGAGCACCTCGGGCGCCTCGCCCGCCTTCGGGTCGCCCAGCACGACGCCGCCGTAGACGTCGCGGTTCTCGACGGCCTCGACGGCTGCGGCCCGGTCGTCGGCCTCGATCAGCTCGACGGCTCCGGGCTGGGCCTCGTCGAGGTTCTCGCGGACGGCGCTGACGGCCTCGGCGGACCCGACGACGGCGACGGGCAGGTCGCGTGGCTCGGCCGTGACCGAGGGCCACGAGAAGGCGAGAACGAACACGGTCAGCACGAGGGTGAGGGCCAGCGCGACGCCGACGACCCGGCCTGCCGGGGTGTGGGGCGCTGGTGCTTCGTAGGACAAGGGTTGCTCCATATCTAAAAAAACGAACGCTCGTTCTTTATGGGCAACGATGCTCCGCGACCTTATGCTTGTCAATCTCCTGGGCGTCCCCCAGGTCCCGACGACGGAGGTGCCGGTGCCGAAGATCAGTGACGCTCGTCGGGACGCCCGCCGTGCCGAGATCCTGGAGGCGGCCCGCCGCGCGTTCGCCGCGAAGGGCTACCAGCACACCTCGATGGCCGAGGTGATCGCCGAGGCCGGGCTGTCGACCGGTGCCGTCTACGGGTACTTCGAGGGCAAGCGCGAGCTCTTCGCGGCTGTGGCGAGGACCACCCTGAGCCGCCGGAGCGCCGACCTCGAGGAGGCCGCGGCGGGCGGCGACCCGCCGGCTCCCGCCGAGATACTGGAGATCGTGCTCCGGGGTGTGCTGTCCGAGGGCTTCGAGCTCCCGCTCCTGCTCCAGCTCTGGGGCGAGGCGACCGTGGACCCCGAGATGCGCGGCGTGGTGAACATGGGCTTCAAGGAGCTCAGGAACGCCTTCCGCGCCGCCCTGACGCGCTGGTTCGCGGCGCACCCGGAGCACGCGCCAGACGGCGCCGAGTCAGCCGCGGAGGACCTGCTCCCGGCCCTCATGGGCCTCGGCCAGGGCTACATCTTCCAGTCGGCGATGTTCGACGAGTTCGACTCCCGGGCCTACCTGGACGCGGCGCGCCGGATCCTGCCGCGCTGACCGCGGATCGCCCCGACGGCGCCGGGCGGGCGCACGACCGCCGAAACACGCCGTAGGCTTTTGGCGACCGGTGCGGGGCGCGGCGTGAGCGGCTCCCGCACCCGCGCCACCCGATTCATGAGGAGCAACCCGCGTGCAGCTGTGGACGGACCTGGAACAGGTTCCCCCGGGATTCGGGCCATCAGTGGTGACGATCGGCAACTTCGACGGCGTCCACCGCGGCCACCAGGCGGTGCTCGACCGCATCCTCCGGCTCGCCCGGAGCGACGCGGCCCGCGCCGTCGCCGTGACGTTTCACCCGCACCCGTCCGCGGTGCACCGGCCCGACTCGGCCCCCGAGCTGATCACGGGCCTGGAGGACCGCCTCGCGCTCATGGAGCGCACCGGTCTCGACGCGACCCTGCTGGTCAGCTACACCCTCGACTTCGCGGCTCAGACGCCCGAGGAGTTCGTGTCCCGGTACCTGGTCGACGGCCTGCGGGCCCGCACCGTGGTGGTGGGGCACGACGTGCGCTTCGGCAAGCAGAACGCGGGCACGCTCGCCACGATGGTCGAGCTCGGCGGGCAGCACGGGTTCGAGGTCGTCGCCATCGAGGACGTCGGTGACTCGGCCGGCGAGGGCGACGGGCACCAGCGGTGGTCGTCGACGGCGGTGCGCGCGCTGCTCGCGGAGGGCGACGTCGACCAGGCCGCCGACGTGCTGGGCCGCCCGCACCTCGTGCGCGGCACCGTGGTGCACGGCGACGCCCGCGGCCGCGAGATGGGCTTCCCGACCGCCAACCTCGGCGACATCACCGGCCTGGTGCCGGCGGACGGCGTCTACGCGGGCTGGCTGCGCCGCGGCACCGCCGCGACCTGCGCGAGCCTCGCCGGGCCGGAGCACGACCGGGCGACCGCCTCCGGGGCGGGCCTCGGGCAGGAGGAGATCCTGCCCGCCGCGATCTCCGTGGGCACCAACCCCACGTTCGACGGCGTGGAGCGCCGCGTCGAGGCCTACGTGCTCGACCGCACCGACCTCGACCTGTACGACCAGACGGTCGTGCTCGAGTTCGTGGCGCACCTGCGCCCGACGCTGCGGTTCGACGGCATGGAGCCGCTGATCGCCCAGATGAACGACGACGTGGCGCGTGCCCGCAAGATCCTGCGGCCGTAGGGCAGTGCGCCGGGCAAACTAAGATTCAATCTTACTAAGATCCGATCTTAGTTTGCGGGTGCGCGCGGCCTGGAGATGAGGCCCGGCGGGAGATCTTCCGGCCGCTCGCGCGTTGGGGTGGACATGACGTACCTCGAGCTGTCCGACCTGGTGGTCGGGTACGGCGGCAACGCCGTCTGCGCACCCGTGAGCCTCACGCTGGGGGCCGGCGACATCGTCGCCGTGATCGGCGCCAACGGCACCGGCAAGTCCACCCTGCTGCGCACCGTGCTCGGCCTGCAGGAGCCGCTGTCCGGCACGGTGGGCGCCTTCGGCCGGGCGGTGGACGAGCGGGAGCGACGCTTCCGCGCCCGCGTCGCGGGCGTGCTGGACGACGACGCGTTCTTCCCCGGCGTGACCGTCCGCGAGCACCTCGTGCTCACCGCGCGCGGCCACGGCGTGCCGGACGCCGGTGCCGTCACCGACCGGGTGCTCGACCACGTGGGCATCACGGAGCGCGCGGGCGCCATGCCCCACACGCTCTCGTCGGGGCAGCGCCGCCGGTTCCTGCTCGCGAGCGCCCTGGTGCGCCCGCGCGACCTGCTCGTGCTCGACGAGCCGGAGCAGCGCCTCGACACCGCGATGCGGGCCCGGCTGGGCGACACGCTGCGCGCCGAGGCGGAGGCCGGCGCGGCCGTCCTGTTCGCCACGCACGACGACCGGCTCCTGGCCGCGACCGGCGCGAGCGCGCTGTACCTGTCCGACGACGACGCCGTGCTCCTGGAGCCGGCCGAGGCGCCGGGCGTGCTGGCGGGCTTCCGGTGACGGGCGAGGCGCCGGACGCCGGGGCCACCGCAGCCGCCGGGGCGGCCGCGCCCGCCGCTCGTGCCGGTGGGGTTCCCCGGCTCGTCGCGTCCGACGAGGAGAGCCTCACCGGCGCCGAGCTGCGCCGGCTGACCGCCCGCGTGCGCGCCCACAACCTCCCGGCCGAACCGGGCCGGGTGGCGCTCGACGTGGCCGAGGTGGTGATCTCGCTCGCCCTGGTCGTGCTGTACCTGTGGGGGTTCGGCGGCCCCGTGCGGGAGCTGCTCGGCTCCGACGCGACCGCCTTCGGGCTCGGGCCGGGCCTGGTCCAGGCCCTCGTGCTCGCGCTCGCGGTGGTGGCCGGGGCGGCGGTCGCGCTCCGGCTCGGCCCCGCCGGCCTGCCCGCGGCGGGGGTGCGCTGGTGGGTGCCGACGCCCGCCGACCGGGCGGGGCTCACCTCGCCCTCGGTGGTCCGCGCGCTGCTCGCCGGGGTCGGCGCGGGGCTCGTCGCGGGCGGCGCGCCCGCCGTGCTGGCCGGCGTCGGCCTCGCGGGGATCGGCCTGGACGCGGCGTTCGGCGCAGCCCTCGGACTGCTCGTCGTCGCCGGCGCGGGCGCGCTCCAGGTGAGCGGGGCGACGTCGGGCAGCCTGCCGGGGCGGGTGCTCGACGTGCTGCTCGCCGCCGTACCAGTGGTCGGCCTGGGCCTCGCGCTGTGGGCGCCCGCCTGGGGCGCCTGGACCGTGCCGTGGGGCGTACCCGCAGCACTGGGCGCCGTCGGCGCCGCCGCCCTCGTCGTGTGGGTGCGCGGCCTGGACCGGCTCCGGGCGGGCGAGCTACGCGCCCGCGCGTCGGCGGCGATGCAGGCCTCCGCCGCCCTTCTGTCGCTCGACGGCGGCGGCGTGAGCCGCGCCCTGGGCACCGGGCCGACGGCGTCGCGCACCTTCGCGTGGGTTCCGCGGGCCGCGCGCGGTCCCGCAGGCGCCCTGCTCGCGGCCGACGCCACGCTGCTGCTGCGCTCGCCGGCGGCCCTCGCCGCGCTGCTCGCGCTGGCCTCCGCCGGGGCCGTGGCCGTGCAGGTGCCCGCGCTGGCCGACGGGATCGGGCTCTGGGCCGTCCTGGCCGGTGCGGGGTACGCAGGGGCGCTCGCGGGCGCCGGCGGGCCGCGCTCGGCGGGGGAGAACCCGCGGCTGGACGCCCTGGTGCCGCTGGGCGGCCGGGCCACCCGCGCCGTCCGCACGGTGTGGCCGGTGCTCGCCGCGGGCGTCGTGCTGGCGCTCGTCGCGGTGGTGGGCGGGGGCGGGGCGTGGCTCGCGCTGGCCGGGCCCGCCGCCGTCGTGCTCGGGGCGGCCGCCGTCCGTGCGGCCTACCGCGGACCCGTGCCCTGGGACGTGCCGATGATCGCCACCGCGGCGGGCGCGCTCCCGACGGGGCTGGTGCTGCACCAGCTCAAGGGGCCCGACGTGGCGCTGCTCGGCACCCTCCCGCTCGCCCTGTCCGTCGTGACGGGGGTGACGCCCGCCCTCGTCGTCGCGCAGGTGGTGGCGGCCGCCGGGGCGGTCTGGCGCGCGGCGCGCTGACCTCCGGTACCGGACGGGCCGCGCCGGCCGTCGGCCTGGTCGGGGGCCATTCACCCGCCGGCGTGTACGTGGGTGTGGCCCACGTCACTCCGTCACTGGTGGAGGACCTGCACCCCCAGCGAAGGAGAGACCCATGGTCCAGACCACCCAGGCACCGCCGCAGGGCGACCCGAACCACAGCCCGCACGAGGCGGTCGACCTGGCGCAGACGCCGGCCGGCCGCACGGTCCGTCGGATCGGCCACGGCGGTGTGTTCGTGCCCGCAGACCCGGACGCCCCGGAGGACCCGAAGGACAGCACGGCCACGCTCATGCCGCGCACGGAGGCGGCGGTGCGTCGCGACCTGCGCGAGCACCGGTTCGACGCGACGACGTCGTTCGACTACCTGCTGCGTGACCTCGCGCGGGAGTTCCCGGACGCGCACCTGCCCGTGGGCGAGCGCGTGGCGGCGACCCGGGACGCCCTCATGCGGCTGGGCGCCGGCATGATCGAGGCGCCGGCACCGGCCCCTGGAGCGCCACCGGCGCCGGCCGCGCCGCCCCGCGACTCCACGATCCCCAGCATCTACACGTACTGGGGCCAGTTCATCGACCACGACATCACGCTCAACACGAACGGCCCGGACGACGGCAGCGGCGCGCACGGCGACCAGGCCCTCGGCGACGTCGTGAACGACCCGTTCCGGGTGTTCGAGCCCGACGTCGTGCGCCGCAGCCTGCACAACGGGCGTATCCCGCTGCTCGACCTCGACAGCCTGTACGGCTCGGGGCCGCGGTTCGCGGGCGAGAAGGACCGCGGCACCACACGCAGCGAAGCGGCCTACGTGCCGGACTCGGCCAAGCTGCGGCTCGGCCGGATCGGCACCGAGCCCTTCGGGCCGTTCTCGCTCGTGGCGCCCGGCGACGACCCGCAGCGCGACCTGCCGCGGAGCACCGAGGCGGGCAGCGAGCGCATGCCGCTCATCCCGGACAGCCGCAACGACGAGAACCTGATCGTGGCCCAGTTCCACGTGGCGATGATCCGGTTCCACAACGCGGTCGTGGACTGGGTGGCGCGGCACGAGCCGTGGTTCGCGGTGACGCCGCGCGAGCTGTTCGACCGCGCGCAGGAGCTCGTGCGGTTCCACTACCAGTGGCTGGTGGTGAACGACTACCTGCGCACGCTGACGAAGGCCGGCGTGCTCGACTCGGTCCTGGCCACGGGGCCCACGCTGTTCCGGCCCGCCCGGCGGGTGTCGATGCCGCTGGAGTTCGCGGTGGCGGCGTTCCGGTTCGGGCACTCGATGGTGCGCGGCGCCTACGACTTCAACGTCAACTTCACCGGGAACGGCCCGGGCGGGGTGGCGTCGCTCGACCTGCTGTTCCGGTTCACCGGCAACGGCGGGCTGTCGCCCAACCCGGCGAACCCGAGTCCGGCGCTGCCGTCCAACTGGCCCGTCGAGTGGCCCCGGCTGACCGACAAGGGTGACCCCCTGGCGTTCCGCATGGCCCGCAAGATCGACCCGTTCCTGGCGGACGGGCTGGGCCACCTCCTCAACGAGGGCAACACGGCTCCGGAGCCGGTCAAGGCGCTGCTCAAGCAGCTCGCGCAGCGCAACCTGCTGCGGGGCTACATGCTGGCGATCCCGACGGGGGAGGCCGTGGCCGCCGAGCTGCGCGCCCGTCCGCTCACGCCCGCGCAGCTCCGGCAGAACGCGTCGCCCGAGGTGGTGGCCGCGCTCGACGCCCTGGACGGCACGCCGCTCTGGTACTACGTGCTCAAGGAGGCCGAGGTCCAGGGCAACGGCAACTTCCTGGGCGAGGTGGGCAGCCGCATCCTGGCGGAGACGTTCGTCTACCTGCTGCGGCTGGACCCCGAGTCGTTCATGCGCCGCCCCGGCGGCGACTGGACACCGGCGTACGGGGTCCGGTTCGAGGACGGCCGCCTCATCACGACCATCTCGGACCTCCTGGCGTTCGCCGGGGTCTTCCCGATCGGGCAGGACGACGCGGGAGCCCCGCTCTTCCGCCGCAACGGCGACGGCTACGCGGGCCACGACGGGGCGTGAGCCCGTCCGTGTCAGACGTCCAGGTCACCCGGGTGACCTGGACGTCTGACACGTGGCGGAGGTCTCGGGGCCGCAGTCGGGCGGGGGCGTCAAGCACTGGTAATGTGGTACCGCCGTCAGAACGGCCGCGGATCCAGAGCGCCCCGGTGAATCAAGTCCCGGAGCACCGCGCAACAACACCGAAGGAGAGCCATGCCGCTCGACACTGCCACCAAGCAGCAGATCATTTCCGAGTACGGAACCAAGCCGGGCGACTCGGGTTCGCCGGAGGTGCAGATCGCGCTCCTCACGCAGCGCATCAAGGACCTCACCGAGCACCTGAAGGAGCACAAGCACGACCACCACAGCCGTCGTGGTCTGCTGCTCCTCGTGGGTCAGCGCCGTCGTCTCCAGGGTTACCTCAAGGGGATCGACATCGAGCGCTACCGCGCCCTGGTCGACAAGCTCGGCCTGCGTCGCTGATCATGCTTCCCACCAGCCCGGCCCCCGTCGCGGGGGCCGGGCTGGTCTGGTGAGATGCTGTAGTACGACAACTGAACACCGCCGCCCGTGACCTCGTCCGGTCCTCGGTAGTGGCTTCCTGAGTCTCTTCCGCTCCACGCGAGCGGCGGCTCGGTGGGCCTCGATCGATGACCGTCAGGCACGGGGGCGTTCCAAGAGAACACCGAGAGAAGGAGGGCACCCGTGGAGGGTCCCGAGATCCAGTTCGCCGAGGCCGTGATCGACAACGGTCGCTTCGGCACCCGCACCGTCCGGTTCGAGACCGGACGCCTCGCCAAGCAGGCCGCCGGCTCCGTCGCCGCGTACCTCGACGGCGAGACCATGCTGCTGTCGACCACCGCGGCCGGCAAGCACCCCAAGGACCAGTTCGACTTCTTCCCGCTGACGGTGGACGTCGAGGAGCGGATGTACGCCGCGGGTCGCATCCCCGGCTCGTTCTTCCGCCGCGAGGGCCGTCCCTCGACCGAGGCGATCCTGGCCTGCCGCCTGATCGACCGCCCGCTGCGCCCCCTGTTCGTCAAGGGCCTGCGCAACGAGGTCCAGGTGGTCATCACCGTCATGGCGATCCACCCGGACGACGCCTACGACACGCTGGCCATCAACGCCGCGTCGGCGTCGACCCAGATCTCCGGCCTGCCGTTCGACGGCCCGGTCGGCGCCGTCCGCATCGCGCTGATCGACGGCCAGTGGGTCGCGTTCCCCAAGTACTCCGACAAGGAGCGCGCGGTCTTCGACATGGTCGTGGCCGGCCGCGCCGTCGGTGACGACGTCGCGATCGCCATGATCGAGGCCGAGGCCACGGACGGTGCGTGGAACCTCATCAAGAACGAGGGCGTCGCCGCGCCGACCGAGGAGGTCGTCGCCGAGGGCATCGAGGCGGCCAAGCCGTTCATCAAGGCCCTGTGCGACGCGCAGGCGGCGCTCGCCGCGCAGTCCGCCAAGGAGACGCAGGAGTTCCCGCTCTTCCCGGACTACCAGGCCGACGCGTACTCCGCCGTCGAGGCGGCCGTGACCGCGCCGACGCGCGACGCGCTGACCATCGCCGACAAGCAGGAGCGTGAGAACACGCTCGACGCGCTCAAGGCGACCGTCCACGACCAGCTCGACGCGCAGTTCGAGGGCCGCGAGAAGGAGCTGTCGGCCGCGTTCCGCTCGCTCCAGAAGCAGCTCGTGCGCCAGCGCGTGCTGACCGACGGCGTCCGCATCGACGGCCGTGGCCTCGCGGACATCCGCACCCTCTCGGCCGAGGTCGAGGTGCTGCCCCGCGTGCACGGCTCGGCGATCTTCGAGCGCGGCGAGACCCAGATCCTGGGTGTCACCACGCTGAACATGCTCCGCATGGAGCAGCAGATCGACTCGCTCGGTCCGGAGACGCGCAAGCGCTACATGCACAACTACAACTTCCCGCCGTACTCGACCGGTGAGACGGGCCGCGTGGGCAGCCCGAAGCGCCGCGAGATCGGCCACGGTGCGCTCGCCGAGCGTGCCCTGGTGCCGGTCCTGCCGAGCCGCGAGGAATTCCCCTACGCGATCCGCCAGGTGTCCGAGGCCCTCGGCTCCAACGGTTCGACCTCCATGGGCTCGGTGTGCGCCAGCACGCTGTCCCTGCTGAACGCCGGTGTGCCGCTGCGCGCCCCGGTCGCCGGCATCGCCATGGGCCTCGTGTCCGACACCGTGGACGGCGAGACCCGCTACGCCGCGATGACGGACATCCTGGGCGCCGAGGACGCGTTCGGCGACATGGACTTCAAGGTGGCCGGCACCAAGGAGTTCGTCACCGCCATCCAGCTCGACACCAAGCTCGACGGCATCCCGGCGTCGGTCCTCGCGGCCGCCCTGGGCCAGGCGCGCGACGCCCGCCTGACGATCCTCGAGGTCCTCGCCGAGGCGATCGACGTCCCGGACGAGATGTCCCCGAACGCCCCGCGCGTCATCACGGTGAAGGTCCCGACCGACAAGATCGGCGAGGTCATCGGCCCGAAGGGCAAGATGATCAACCAGATCCAGGAGGAGACGGGCGCGGACATCTCCATCGAGGACGACGGCACCGTGTACATCGGCGCCACCGACGGCCCCTCGGCCGAGGCCGCCCGCGCGGCGATCAACGCGATCGCCAACCCGCACGTCCCCGAGGTGGGCGAGCGGTTCGTCGGCACCGTCGTCAAGACGACGTCGTTCGGCGCGTTCATCTCGCTGTCCCCGGGCAAGGACGGTCTGCTGCACATCAGCCAGATCCGCAAGCTCGTGGGTGGCAAGCGCGTCGAGAACGTCGACGACGTGCTGTCCATCGGCCAGAAGGTCCAGGTCGAGATCGGCGAGATCGACCCGCGCGGCAAGCTCTCGCTGGTCGCCGTCACCGACGAGGAGGAGTCGGCCTCGTCCGACGCCGCCGAGCCGGCCGCCGAGGCCACCGCACCCGCGGAAGCCTGACATGACGTGGCACCTGCCGCTCGTACCCACGGGCGAGCCCGGTGCCGAGCTGACCGCCGGGCAGGACGGCGCGACGATCCGTCGCTCCGTCCTGCCCGGCGGTGTCCGTGTGCTCACCGAGAACATGCCGGGCCAGCGCTCGGCCACGGTGGGCGCCTGGATCGGCGTCGGCTCGCGGGACGAGACCGACGGCCACTTCGGCTCGACGCACTTCCTGGAGCACCTGCTCTTCAAGGGCACGGCACGCCGGTCCGCGATGGACATCGCCGAGGCGTTCGACGCCGTCGGCGGTGAGGCCAACGCGGCCACCGGCAAGGAGCACACCTGCTACTACGCGCGGGTGCTGGACTCCGACCTGCCGATGGCGGTCGACGTCATCTCCGACATGGTCACGTCCGCGCGCCTGGACACCGACGAGCTCGAGACCGAGCGCGGCGTCATCCTCGAAGAGCTCGCGATGAACGACGACGACCCGACCGACGTCGTGCACGAGCAGTTCTCCGCCGTCGTGCTGGGCGGCCACGCCCTGGGCCGCCCCATCGGCGGCACGCCGGAGACGATCAACGCCGTCCCGCGCGACGCCGTCTGGGACCACTACCGCTGGAACTACCGGCCGGAGACCCTGGTCGTCACGGCGGCCGGCGGCATCGACCACGACAAGCTCGTGCAGCAGGTCACGCAGGCCCTGACCGACGGCGGCTGGGAGCTCGACGCCGCGACGCGGCCGCGCGACCGCCGCCCCTCCACGGAGGACCGGGCCGGCGTGCCCGAGGCGGGCGCCGAGCTGACCGTGAAGCGCGCCGTGGAGCAGGCCAACATCATCGTGGGCTCCACCGGCATCTCGGCCACGGACGACCGGCGCTTCGCGCTGTCCGTGCTGAACGCCGTGCTCGGGGGCGGCATGTCGTCGCGGCTGTTCCAGGAGATCCGCGAGAAGCGGGGCCTGGCGTACTCGACGTACTCGTTCGCCTCGGCGCACGGCGGCCTCGGCACGTTCGGCCTGTACGCGGGCTGCGCGTCCGCCAAGGCGGACCAGGTCACCGAGCTGCTCGTCGAGGAGCTCGAGAAGCTCGCGCACGACGGCATCACCGAGGCCGAGCTCAAGCGGTCCGTGGGGCAGCTCTCAGGCGGCACGGTGCTCGGCCTGGAGGACTCCGGGTCGCGGATGAGCCGCCTGGGCAAGGCCGAGCTCGTGTACGGCGACCTGCTGTCGCTGGCCGAGTCGCTCGAGCGCATCCAGGCGGTCACGGCCGCTGACGTGCAGGACCTGGCGCAGGACCTCGCGGCGCGGCCGCGCTCGGTGGTCCGCGTGGGCCCGTTCGACAACTGAACCGCACCGCTGAGTGCTGGCTATCTGCGCTTCCGGACGCCTCGGAGGCGCAGATATCCAGCACTCATCGAGGAACTAGGGTGTAGATCGTGAGTGACATCAAGGTGGCCGTGCTCGGTGCGACCGGGCGCATGGGCACCCAGGCCTGCGCCGCGGTCGAGGCGGCCGACGGGCTCCAGCTCGTCGCCCGGCTCGGGCGCGGCGACACCGTCTCCGCCGAGACCCTGGCCGGGGCCGACGTCGCGGTGGACTTCACCGTGCCGGCGGTCACCGAGGCCAACGTGCACGCGGTGCTCGACGCCGGCGCGCACGCCGTGGTCGGCACCACGGGATGGGACGACGCCTCCCGCGCGCGGGTGTCGGCCCACCTCGCGGAGCTGTCGCCCGGGGGCCAGGGCAGCACGAGCGCGCTCGGCGTGCTCATCGCCCCGAACTTCGGCCTCTCGGCCGTGCTCGCCATGACGTTCGCCGCGAAGGCGGCGCGCTACTTCGAGTCGGCCGAGGTCGTCGAGCTGCACCACCCGAACAAGGTGGACGCGCCGTCGGGCACCGCCCGGCACACCGCCGCGGCGATCGCCCGGGCGCGCGCCGAGGCCGGCCGCGGCCCGTCGCCGGACGCGACCGAGACGGGCTGGGAGGCCCGCGGCGCCGACGTCGACGGGGTGCGCGTGCACGCCGTGCGGCTGCGCGGGCTCGTGGCGCACGAGGAGATCCTGTTCGGCAACGAGGGGGAGCAGCTCGTGATCCGGCAGGACTCGTTCGACCGGGCCTCGTTCATGCCCGGCGTGCTGCTCGCGATCCGGTCCGTGGTCTCCCGCCCCGGGCTGACCGTGGGCCTCGAGAACGTGCTGGACCTGTCGTGAGCGAGTCCGCGCCGACGTCGTCGCGCCGGAAGCTGCCCCGGGGACTGCCCGGGGCCATCGCCGTGACGGCGCTGCTCGCGCTGTACGTGTGGCAGATCGCCGGGCGTGGCGTCTCGATGATGCGCACGGGCGAGCCCGTCCTGATCGCCATCGGCCTGGGCGTGCTGATCATCCCGCTGCTGGTCATCGGGCTGATCGCGCGCGAGTACTGGCTCGCGGCGACCGTGCAGCGCATGGCGGACAAGCTGTTCGCCGAGGGCGACCTCCCCGTGGACGACCTCCCGCGCTCGCCCGGCGGGCGCATCGACCGCGCAGCCGCCGACGAGGCCTTCGAGCCGTACCGCGCGGCCGTCGAGGCGACGCCCGAGAGCTGGCGCGCCTGGTACCACCTGGCCTTCGCCTACGACGCGTCCGGCGACCGCCGCCGCGCCCGCGAGGCTCTGCGCCGCGCGTCGCGGCTGTTCCGCACCGCCTGAGGGCACCGCCCGCCGGGCGCGCCGCCGTGTGGGCGCGTCCCGGCCGCAAGGGAGCGTCGTCAGGCGGCCTCGGACGCCGGTACGGCCTCCGTCCCCAGGTGCGTCGGCACCCACCGCACCGCCACCAGCACGAGCCCGGCGACGAGCAGCACCGACGTGAGCATGAACGGGTAGGTGCGGTCGATCCCGGACAGCCAGCCGGAGATCCAGCCGAACGGCGCCGCGGCGAGCATGATGCACGTGCGCTGGAGCGCCATCACGCGTGACCGCTCGGCCTCGTCCACGTGCAGCGCCACGAGCGACTCCGAGAGCATGAAGAGCATGCCCGCGCCGAAGCTGTCCAGCAGCAGGCACAGGCCGAGGAACGCGTACGTGGGCGCCGTCGCGGCGCCCGCGGACGCGGGGATCGCGACCAGCACGACCTGGCCGGCGAGGTGCACGCCGAACCCCAGCAGCGTGGCGCGCCGCAGGTCCACGGCCGTGGTCAGCAGCGGGATGAGCGTGAAGAAGAAGACCACCGACAGCACCGAGCGGACCATCGGGAAGAACGGCAGCAGCGCGTCCGGCACGTTCAGGTGCTGGCTGGCCACCACCTGCCAGAACGTGCCGTTGACGAGCGTGACCGCCGCCGTCAGCGCGGCGATGGCCAGCGCCAGGAGCGACCCGCGCGAGCGCAGCAGCAGCCCGAGCACCCCGCGGTACCCGGCCAGCAGGTGCCATACGCTGTGCCCGCGGGTGGCGGCCATGCGGACCTCGCCCTGCCGGGTCTCCTTCGACCACAGGTAGAGCCAGACGATCTTCACCGTCATCACGATCGCCGCGTTGATGTACAGGATGCGGACGGCGGGCTCGAGCCCGAGCTGGGCGACCAGGAGGGCGGCGAGCGGCGCGAACAGCGCCGAGCAGTCGGCCGCGACCTTGACCAGCGAGTAGATCCGGGTGATCTGGCCCCGCTCGGCGTCCTCGACCATGAGGCAGTCCCACGAGTTCTGAGTCACCTGCAGGGCGCCGTTCACCAGCGACGCCGCGAGGAAGAACCAGAAGTTCTCCGCGAACGCCCACAGCAGGCACGGGATCACCCAGGCGATCACGTCGAACCATGCCGTCGTGGCGCGCCGCCCGAGCCGGTCCGTGATGATGCCGCCGGCCAGCCCGAAGCCGACCTGGGAGATCATGGCGATGGTCGCGAGCAGGCCGATCTGCTCGTCGTGCAGGCCCAGGGCCAGCATGAACACCGACGCGTACGGCAGCACCAGGGCCATGGACAGCCCCCACAGCGGCTCGGTCCACACACAGGCGCGAGGGTTGCCACGGAGCTCGACGAAGGTCCGCCAGAGCGGGTTGCGGGTGCGGTTCACCGGGAAAGTGAAGCACCTCTCCGGCCCGGGTCGCGCCATGTTTCCACGCTGCGTTCCATGCAGACGAGGTCCTCCCGCTCGTCCCACGGGTCGACGACGGTGAACCCCAGCCTCTCGTACAGACCGATGGCACCGGCGCGCCAGCTCCAGACCGAGAGCGCGACCGTGCCGAGACCGGCGTCGGCCGCGTGGTCCAGCGCCGCGCCGACGAGCCGCGAGGCCACGCCCCGGCCGCGCAGCCCCGGGTCGGTCCAGAGCCGCTTCAGCTCGGCGCGCCCGCCGGCGGCCGTGGTGTTCCCGGGGTCGGCCGTGGTCACCACGAGGCAGCCGACGGCGGCGTCGCCGCAGTGTGCGAGCAGCACGACGTCGTCGGCGAACGCGGCGCGGGGGTCGTCGATCTCCGCCCGGTAGCGCCCGGGCAGGGCCGCCGGGTCCGTGACGGGAACGCCCTTCTCCTCCTCCGTGCGCAGGTGGTAGGCGGTCAGCAGGGCGACCAGGCCGGCGGTGGGGGAGGCGGGCATGAGCCGCCGGACGACGACGGGGCGCGCGTCGAGGGAGTCGGTCATGGTGCGGTGGTGCTCTTCCGGTCGGTCAATCGGTGAGGCTCGTCCAGCAGTACATCCCCAGCCGCTCGTCAGCCGCGCGGGCGGCGAGCGCCCCGAGGGAGAGCAGCGCCGTGACGAGGGCCTGCGGGGAGACGGCGGGCGTCGTCGTGCCGGACCACTCGCGGGCGGCCTGGGCCAGGCGGGTCGGGCCGGCGGAGGCGAGGTCGTCCACGAGGGTCTGGGCGACCGTCACGATCCACGGCCCCTCCTCCCCGCCGCTGCCGACGAGCGCACCGTGGCGCGGGTGCGCCGTGACCTCCGCGTACGGCCGGCCGGACAGCACGCCGGCCAGCCCGCCGAGCATCACGAACGGGTCCACGGCCGGCACGGCGACGGAGTCGAAGCGCGGCTGGTCGGTGCGCAGGTCGGGCTCGGACGGCCCGCCGGGCGCGTGGAGCGCCGTCGCCGCCACCTCGTCGGTGGGTGCTGCGAAGTACTCCGTGCGAATCCCCATGCCGCCGATGGTCGCAAGGTCGTGTCACGGGACTGTCACGCGGGCGTGAAACCTTCAGTTCGCCTGCCGAACACGGCGGGGCCGAGCGCGGCGGCGCGGACGACCCGCGACGACGTCAGATCTGCGCGGACCAGCGGTGCTCGACGACCTCTCGCACGCCCGTGGCGAGCGTGCGGCTGCGTCCGTCCTCGCCGAGGCCGCTGGCCTTCAGAAAGGAGGCGCGCGCCGTGTCGTCGACCAGGGCCCACGTGGTGACGGTGTCGGAACCGTCCGCGCGGAGCCGGTCGACGGCGGCGGCCAGCAGCCGCGAGCCGTGCCCGCCGCGCTGCACCTCGGGCAGCACCTCGAGCGAGAGCACCTGGCCCGGGGAGACGGCGGCGAACCCGACGACCTTGGGCCCGGCGAGCGCCACGAACACGGCGAACCCCGGCCCGGGCGGCGACGTGATCGCCGACGCCCAGCGCTCGCGCATGGCGGGCACGTCGAGCGCCTCGAGCACCCCCTCGCCCAGCACGCCGGTCGCGCGCCAGGACGCGACCTGCACGTCGGTCACCGCCGACTCGTCACCGGCGACGGCGGGGCGGACGGACACGTCTGCGGTCTCGCGGAACAGGGCCATCACAGAACCCTAGCGCCCGCCGCCGGAGCGGTGCGCGTCAGCCCCAGCCCAGGGCGCGCAGGCCGGCCGCCGTGGCCGCGGCCAGGACCACCACCAGGATGAACGGGGCGCGCAGGGCGAGGGCCAGGGCCGCGACCGCCAGGGCGGGCACGCGGGCGTCGACGACGAGCGTGCGGCCGTCGGCGAAGCCCTGGACCACGACGAGCGAGACCAGCAGCGCCACCGTGACGAGCGTGGTGACCCGCGAGACGCGCTCGGAGGCGAGCCACGAGCGCGGCACGAGGTGCCCGCCGAGCTTGAGCGCGAAGCAGGCCAGCGAGGCCACGAGCACGGTGGTCCAGAGGGCGGCGGTGGTCATCGGGCGGGCTCCCGGTCGGTCTCGTTCTCGGGGCTGTCGGTGGAGGCCTCGTCGTCGGGCACGTCGTCGGCGAACATGTCGTCGTCGGGCAGGTCGACCGGCGGCACGACGGCGGACGACGTCGGCGCGACCAGCCCCACGACGATCGCGACGGCGGCCGCGGCCAGCACGGGGATGCCTGGTGGCACGAACGGGATGAGCGCCGTGGTGGCCACGACGGCGAGCCCGGCCACGACCTGGGCGCGGCGCGGCGCCAGCCGGGGCCAGACCAGGGCGAGGAACGCGGCGGCAGCGGCGGCGTCGAGCCCCCAGGCCCGCGGGTCGCCCAGGGCGTCGCCGGCGAGCGCCCCGAGCAGCACGAACGCGTTCCAGAGCACGAAGACACCGACCCCGGTGACCCAGAATCCGATCCGGGACGCGGCGGGGTCGGGCTGGGCGACGGCGACCGCGGTCGACTCGTCGATCGTGACCTGCGCCGCCGCGAGGCGCCGCCAGCCGCGCACCTGGAGCAGCGGCGAGACCACCGCGCCGTACAGGGTGTTGCGCAGGCCGAGCAGCGTGGCGGTGGCGATCGCGGCCACGGGCGTGCCCGCCGCACCGATCACGCCGATCAGCGCGAACTGCGAGCCGCCCGAGAACATGAGCAGGCTCAGGGCCATCGTCGGACCGAGGCCTACGCCTGCCGCGACGGACAGGGCGCCGAACGAGATGCCGTACAGGCCGGTCGCCACGGAGACGCTCACGCCCTGGCGGACGGCGGCCCGGGCCGCCGGGTCGGTGGGGAGGACCTTCACGTGGTGAGGCTACGTGGTCGCCGGCCCGGCCCGGCACGGCGCCCGCGCTCCGGACGCCGCCGCCCGGGTCGCGACCACCGGCCGCGCGGCCCGGCTACATCGCCACGTACACCGTCTCCTGGTACTCCTCCATGCCCGCCTCGGCGCCCTCGCGGCCCAGGCCGGAGGCCTTGACGCCGCCGAACGGGGCGCTCGCGTCGGACACCAGGCCGCGGTTGATGCCGATCATCCCGGCCTCGATCTCGTCCATCGCGCGCTGGGCCCGGGCGAGCGACGTCGTGTACGCGTAGGCGGCCAGCCCGAACGGGGTGCCGTTGGCCAGCTCGTACGCCTCGTCGTCGGACCCGAAGGCGACGATCGGGGCCACCGGGCCGAAGATCTCCTCGGTGACGACCCGCGCGTCCGCGCTGACGCCGGTGAGCACCGTGGGCTCGTAGAAGTGGCCGGGGCGGTCGAGGCGCCCGCCGCCGGTGAGCACCTGCGCGCCGTGCGCGGCGGCGTCGTCCACGAGGTCGCTCACCTTCTCGACCGCGGCCTCGTTGATGAGCGGGCCCACCTGGGCGCCGGGCTGGTTGCCCGGGGCGGTGACCAGCGCGCCCACCGCGCTGGCGAACTTCTCCGCGAAGGGGCGCGCGACGGCGTCGTGCACCAGGAAGCGGTTGGCCGCCACGCACGACTGGCCGGAGTTGCGCAGCTTGGCGATCAGGGCGCCCTGCACGGCGGCGTCGAGGTCGGCGTCCTCGAAGACGACGAACGGCGCGTTGCCGCCCAGCTCCATCGAGCTGCGCAGCACGTTCTTCGAGGCCTGGGCGAGCAGGATCTGGCCCACCCGGGTCGAGCCGGTGAACGAGACCTTGCGCAGGCGGGGGTCCTCGAACAGGGGCTCGGTCACGGGGCCCGCCTGCGTGGTCGGGACCACGTTGACGATGCCCGTGGGCAGGCCCCGGCCGGCCGCCTCGGACCGGATGATCTCCGCGACCAGGAGGGTGGTCATCGGGGTGAGCTCGGCGGGCTTGACCACCACGGTGCAGCCGGCCGCGAGCGCGGGGGCGATCTTGCGGGTGGCCATGGCGATGGGGAAGTTCCACGGCGTGATGAGCAGGGACGGCCCCACGGGCCGGCGGCTCACGTACTGCTTGTTGCCGCCCGACGGCGCCGTGCGCACCAGGCCGTCGGCGCGTACGGCCTGCTCGGCGAACCAGCGTAGGAACTCGGCGCCGTAGATCACCTCGGCGCGCGCCTCGGCCAGGGGTTTGCCGGCCTCTGCGGTGATGAGGGCGGCGATGTCGTCGGCGCGCGAGATGAGGCGGACGAACACGGCGCGCAGCAGCTCCGAGCGTTCGCGGGGCGGCACGGCGCGCCAGGCGGGGGCCGCGGCGTGGGCGGCGTCGAGGGCGCGCACGGCGTCCGCGGGTGTGGCGTCGGAGACGTCGAAGATGGGCTGGGCCGTCGCCGGGTCGGTGACCTCGAACGTGGCGCGGCCGGACGCGGGGCCCCAGTGCCCGTCGATGAGCAGTCCGGTGGGCAGGTGCGCCACGAGGGCGGGGGAGAGCGTCGTCGCCGTCATATTCCGAGTATCCATGTCGGCGCAAGCGCCGTCAGGTGCCGCCTACGCGGCGGGGTTGGCGGACGTCGCGCGCACCTGCGACCTGCTGCGCCTCGTCAACGACGACGTCGCCGGCGCCGCCGCGCGGCTGGAGCTGCTCGTCCAACCGGTGTGAGCGCGGTGCGTGAGCCCTTGTGCCCGTCGGGAGAACGCCCGGCGGGTCGGCGGCCACAAGCCCGGTGACGGGGCGGAGAACGGTACGGTAGGGCCATGGTTCTTCCCACTGATCCCGCGCGCCCGTTCGGCGCGGTCCTGACTGCCATGGTCACCCCGATGACGCCCGACGGCGCCGTGGACCTGAAGGCAGCGGTCAAGCTGGCGAAGAAGCTCGTGGACGACGGCAACGACGGCATCGTCCTGTCCGGCACCACCGGTGAGTCGCCGGTCACGCACACCCCGGAGAAGGAAGAGCTCGTCGCCGCCGTCGTGGAGGCCGTGGGCGACCGCGCCGCCGTCGTGGCGGGCGCCGGCTCGAACGACACGGTGCACGCGATCCGCATGGCCGAGCAGGCCGCGGAGTCCGGCGCGGACGGCCTCCTCGTCGTCTCGCCGTACTACTCCCGGCCCAGCCAGGAGGGCCTGTACCAGCACTTCGTCGCCGTCGCCGACGCGACCGACCTGCCCGTGATGCTGTACGACGTGCCCGGCCGCACCGTGGTGCGCATCGCGCCCGAGACCTACCGGCGCCTGGCCCGGCACCCCCGGATCGTCGCGAACAAGGACGCCACCGGCGACGTCTACTCCGCCAGCAAGCTCATCGGTGAGACCGGTCTGGCGTGGTACTCCGGCGACGACGGCCTGCTGCTGCCGTTCCTGAGCGTCGGTGGTGCGGGTATCGTGTCCGTGTCGGCCCACGTGGTCGGCGCTCACTTCGCGGAGACGGTCCGCCGGTTCGACGCCGGCGACATCGCCGGGGCGATCGAGGTCTTCCGTACCACGACCGGTGTGATCGACGCGCTGAACGGCGCGGGCGCCCAGGCCGTGATGGCCAAGGCCGCCGTCGAGATCCTCGGCGTCACGGACAACCGCTTCCTGCGTCTGCCGAACGTCGCCGCGTCGGACGACGAGGTCGCCGCACTGCGCGCGGTGCTGGCCGAGGCCGGCCTGCTGCGCGTCGACGACACCGCACACCAGCCCGAGGTGAACGAGCTCGCTCAGGCGAGCTCCGCCGGGCACTGAAACTTTCTGTTGGAACGAGGCCTTGGAGGCCACGTGAGTCATCCTCACCCCGAACTGTCCCTGCCCCCAGCACTGCCCGAAGGCGGTCTGCGCGTGGTCGCCCTCGGCGGCCTGGGCGAGGTGGGACGCAACATGGCGGTCCTGGAGCATGCCGGCAAGCTGCTCGTCATCGACTGCGGCGTGTTGTTCCCCGAGGACAACCAGCCCGGCGTCGACCTGATCCTGCCGGACTTCGACTACATCAAGGACCGTCTCGACGACATCGAGGCGATCGTGCTGACGCACGGCCACGAGGACCACATCGGTGCCGTGCCGTACCTGCTGCGCCTGCGCAAGGACATCCCCCTGGTGGGCTCGCGCCTGACGCTCGCGTTCATCGAGGCGAAGCTCAAGGAGCACCGCATCAAGCCCTACACCCTCGAGGTGAAGGAAGGGCAGCGCGAGAAGCTCGGCATCTTCGACTGCGAGTTCGTCGCGGTCAACCACTCCATCCCGGACGCGCTCGCCGTGGCGGTCACCACCGCCGCCGGCACCGTGCTGCACACCGGTGACTTCAAGATGGACCAGCTGCCGCTCGACGGCCGCATCACGGACCTGCGCGCCTTCGCCCGTCTCGGCGAGAAGGGCGTGGACCTCTTCATGGTGGACTCCACCAACGCCGAGGTGCCCGGCTTCGTGACGCCCGAGGCCGAGATCGGCCCCGTGCTCGACAACGTGTTCGCGCACGCCGACAAGCGGATCATCGTCGCGTCGTTCTCCTCCCACGTGCACCGCGTGCAGCAGGTGCTGCGCGCCGCGCACGCCCACGGCCGCCGCGTCGCCCTGGTGGGGCGCTCCATGGTGCGCAACATGGGCATCGCCGCCGACCTCGGCTACCTCGACGTGCCGCCGGGCGTGCTGATCGACCTGAAGAAGGCCGACTCGGTGCCCGACGACCAGATCGTCTACATGTCCACCGGCTCGCAGGGCGAGCCGATGGCGGCGCTCTCGCGCATGGCCAACGGCGACCACAAGGTCCAGGTCGAGTACGGCGACACCGTGATCCTCGCCTCGTCGCTGATCCCGGGCAACGAGAACGCCGTCTTCCGCATCATCAACGGGCTCACCCGCCTCGGCGCGCGCGTCGTGCACGGCGGCAACGCCAAGGTGCACGTCTCCGGGCACGCCTCGGCCGGCGAGCTCATGTACTGCTACAACATCCTCAAGCCCAAGAACGTCATGCCGGTGCACGGCGAGGTGCGCCACCTCGTGGCCAACGGGGCGCTCGCGGTCCGGACCGGCGTACCGGCCGACCGCGTGGTGCTCGCCGAGGACGGCGTGGTCGTGGACCTCGTGGACGGCAAGGCCTCCGTGGTCGGCGCCGTGCCCTGCGGGTACGTGTACGTCGACGGCTCGTCCGTCGGGGAGATCACCGAGGCCGAGCTCAAGGACCGCGTGATCCTGGGCGAGGAGGGTTTCGTCTCAGTCTTCGCCGTGATCGACACGGCGACGGGTAAGGTGCTGGCACCGCCGCAGGTGCTGGCGCGAGGTATGGCCGAGGATGCCTCGGTGTTCGACAAGGTGATGCCGGAGGTCACCGCGGCGCTGGAGAACGCGATCGCGGGCGGGGCCACGGACACGCACCAGCTGCAGCAGATCATGCGCCGGACCATCGGTCGCTACGTAGCCACCCGGCTGCGGCGCAAGCCGATGATCGTGCCGGTGGTCGTCGAGGCGTGATCGGCACGGCCGGGGCCCGACCACTACGGTCGCGGCCTCGGACCGGCAGGTAAGCACTACCCCTCGGGCGGGGTAACGCTGAGGTAGCACTGCTACCTCAGCGTTACCCCGCCCGTTGTGTTGTCGTCCCCTCGGCCGGGCCGGATGTCGCGATCTGCGAAGATCACCCGCTTATTGGCTCAACGTCCTGGTTTCCCGGGGCTAGCGTTCGGGTGTTTCACACCGCACGCACCCCGAAGGGCACCACCCGTGACGCAGCCGTTCGACCCGTACGCCCCGCACGAGGGTTCGACGCCGCCCGTCAAGGCCGGCGCTCCGCAATACCCGTACGGGTCACCGCTGTACACGGTGCCTCCGGTCACGGTGCACGCGGGGCTCGGTGCTGCCGCCATCGCTCTTGCCGTGGCCTGGACCGTCGTCCAGGTGATCCAGACCGCGCTCGCGCCCCAGGCGGCGGAGGCCTATGCGGTCGCGGCGGACCTCGGGCTGAGGCCCTACGAGTCGGCGTTCACCGCCTACGACCTGGTCGGCATGTTCATCACTCCGACCATCCTGGCTACGTATGTCGTCTCATGCCTGTGGCTGTACAAGAGCAGGGTGTCCGCAGCAGGCGCGACGCCGACTCTCGTCCACGAACGATCGAAGGTCTGGGCCTGGCTCGGCTGGTGCGTACCTCTCGTCAACCTGTGGTTCCCGTACCAGGTGGTCCGTGACGTGCGGAGAGCGACGTCACCGCGGGTGGTCACGGGGATCGGCTGGTGGTGGGCCGCGTGGCTGGTCGGCTACTTCGTCGGTGAGGCGGCGGACAAGCTGTCGAGTCGCACGTCGGCAAGCATGACCGGCACGGCGGCGAACCTCGTGGTGCCGCTGGAGGTCGTATCGAGCATCGGGATGGTTGTCGCGCTGGTCCTCTGGATCCGGATCGTCCGCGAGATCACCGGCTGGCAGCGCGAGCGCGTCGCGGCGCAGGGCGGCGTGAACCCCTACTGATCGCCTGGCGTCAGGGCGCTCAGTTTTCGGGCGCCGACCGTCTAACCAGGTAGGACGCCGGCAGCCCGCCGGCGCGACGGCCCCGGAGGATGGCATGGCACAGGAGACGGAGTTCGACACGGCGGCCGCGGTGACGCGGTCGATGCTCGGCTGGGGCGTGGTGGCGGGGCCGTTCTACCTGGTGGTCGGGCTGACCCTGGCGCTGACCCGGGACGGCTTCGACTTCTCGCGGCACCCGCTGAGCGTGCTCATGCTGGGCGAGCTCGGCTGGATGCAGGTCACGAACCTGGCCCTGAGCGGTCTGATGGTGCTCGTCGCGGGCGTCGGCATGGCGCGGGCCCACGCCCGCGGCACAGGGATCGCCGTGGGGATCTACGGCGTCGCGATGATCGCGAGCGCGGTCTTCCCGCCCGACCCGATGCCAGGGCTCCCGCCCGGCCAGGACGGCGCCACGACGCCGGGCACCTCCGGCATCCTGCACCTCGCGTTCGGCGGCGTCGGGTTCGTCTCGCTCGGGGTGGCAGCACTGCTGCTCGGCGCCTGGTTCGCCCGGCGCGGCGAGGGCCGGGCCGCCGTGTGGTCCCGGGTGGCGGGCGTCGTGGTCCTCGTGGGCTTCGTGGGTGGCGTCGCACTGGGTACAGCGGGCGTGGCCGGGTTGTGGCTGGCCGTGGTGGTCGGGTTCGCCTGGCTCCTGCTGGCCTCGGTGCGGCTGTACAAGACCGTGCCGCACCCGGTCGTGGCGCGCCGCTGACCGGGTATGCCGGCCGGACGCGCCACGAGTCGGTCAGCTGGTGACCTGGTCGCGGATCCAGCCCGCGTGGCCGCCGAAGCCGCGCAGCTCCTCGTCGCCCTCGATCCGCGCCTCCACGGCCGCGACCAGCTCCAGGCCGCTCGCGGTGCTGCCCGACTCGACCGCGAGCTCCGCGGCGAGGAGGGCGCCGCGGCACCAGCGGGCGACGTCGTCGGACTCCCGCAGGAGGGACTCGGCGCGGCTCGCCAGCGCGTACGCCTCCTCCAGGGCGCCGGCGTAGAGCCCGCCGAAGCGGCCGGTCTCCACGTCCTCGTCGGCGATCACCCGGGCGTGCTGTTCGAGCGTCTCGGGCAGCTGGAGCCGCAGCTCGGCGAGCTCGTCGGGGTCGGTCGAGTCGGCGAGCGCGGCCTCGCACACCCGGGTCGCGCCGGTCATGATCCGGCCCGCCTCGGCGACGTCGCGGCCGCGGACGGCCCACGCCCAGGCGCGGGTGGTGCGCACCTGACGGAGCGCGTCGCCGGTCTCGACCCAGAGGTCCGCCGCCCGCTCGTACGCCAGCTCCGCCGACAGGTTCTCCCCGGCCCGCTCCAGGGCCTCGGCGGCGAGGGTGGCGAGCATCGCGTGGTCGTCCTGCTCCGGCCAGTGCTGTGCCACCTGCGCGGCGGCGAGCCAGTGCTTGGCGGCCTCAGCGGGTTCGTGGCGGTCGGCGGCGCAGTCGCCGAGCCACCAGCGGACCTGCACGAGGGTGCCCTCGCCGTGCACCTCGGGGGAGGGGTCCAGGTCGGTCAGGGCCTGTTCCAGCACCGGTGCCGCCTCGTCGAACCGGCGGCCCGCCATCAGGTGGGCGCCGAGCCGGGTCCTGGCCACGACCGCGACGTTCCGGTCGGAGAGGTCGGCCCAGGCCACGGCCTCGTAGGCGTGGTGCACGGCGCCGGGCAGGTCCTCCTCGGCGGCCAGCACCTCGGAGAGCTGCAGGTGGGCGCCCGCGCGCCAGCCGGGCGCCGGGGCCTCGCCGGCCTGGTCGATCGCCTCCGACATGCCCGCCCGCATACCCGTCAGGTCCTCGTTCTCCCGGGCCTTCTCGTACCGGTCGAGCGCCGCGCGGACGGCAGCGGGCATCTCGTCGCCGCCGTCAGCACCCTCGGCATCCGCCACGTCGCCGGCCTCCGCCGTCGCGACGCCGGCGGTGCCCGCGGGCGTGCCGACCAGGCCCTGCGCCACGGCGGACGTCGGCGTCCCGCCGGCCGGGGACACTCCGGCCCCGGCCGTCGGCAGCACCGCGCGCAGACCCAGCGGCAGCCGGTCCAGCAGCGGCCGGGCGTCCAGCCCGGCCTGCACCCGCTCGCTCACGGCCGTCGTGCCGTTGCGTGCGTCGAACCGGCCCGCCAGCGTGAGCGCCTCCGTCCGGGCGTGCCCGGCCAGCTCGGCGGCGGTCCACGCGCGGCCGGCAGGGCCGGTGACCCGCAGGTCGCCGCGGCCGAGGGCGACCAGGCGGTCCATGAGCAGCGCGGTCACGGCGTAGAAGCCCATGCGGGGCTCGGGCTCGCCGTCGGCCTGGAAGTAGCCGGGGGTGTCGGCGAGGAGCTCGAGCGCGCGTGCCTCGTTGCCGGTCAGCGCGCAGAACTCGATGTGCTTGGCCACGGAGTGCATCAGGCTCTCCGAGCCCTTGACCATGGGGTAGCCGCGCAGGTGGTTCGTCCGGGCCTCGTCGAGGCGGCCGAGCCGGACCAGGGGCAGCAGCGACCGCGCGAGCGCCCGGTGCGGCTCCTCGGCGCAGGTCAGCCGGCCGTCGAGGACCGGCTCCCAGTGCCGGACCGCCTTGGCGTCGTCACCCTGGTCGGAGTAGAACTCGCCCTGCCGGGCGGTCTCGCAGGCGTGGCAGTCCGCCATCTCGTCGCGCTCGGCGGCGAGCCAGCCGTCGAACGCCCGCCCCGCCCGCTCGGTGTCGCCCACATGGTCGGCGATGTAGAACTCCGACATCCGCACGGCCCGGTCGGTGTGGCCGGCCAGCCGGTAGCGCCGCTCCATCTCCGTCTGCCAGTTCTCGATGGCGGCGAGCGGCACCCGGGGCAGGTCGAGCATGCCCGTCGTCACCCACTTGAAGTCCCAGAACAACGCGCGGGTGGCGGCGTGGTCGAACACGCTCGGGTCCTGGTCCCACAGCCGCAGGGCGCGGGCGAACGGGACCAGCACCTTGTGCCGGTCCGCGCTGAACTCGTAGGCGCTGATCAGGTGGAAGACCGCCTTGATCTCGGCCTCGGGCCCGAGGAGCTCGGCCTGGGCGAGGATGTTCTCCGCCGCCGCGGCCTGCGAGGTGCCGTGGGGACGCTGGTTGTTCTCCCAGATCGCCTCCTGGAGCATCGCGAGGTCGGTGATCTCGGTCATCGGTCGGTCTCCTGGGTGTCGGGCCGGTCGCCCGGCCGGTCGTGGCGGGCGGGTGGCACGACGGGCGCGGCCCACTCCAGCAGCTCGCCGAACGCGCGGTTCACGAGCGCCTGGTCCACCGGGCGCAGGGGGCGACGGGCCTGGAGCAGCGACTGCCCGTACAGGGCCTCGACGGCCACGCCGGCCAGGTCGGGCTCGGCCAGACCCGCGATGCGGCGCACCAGCGGGTTGAGGTGGTTCAGCACGAGCCGGGCGCGGGGCGCCTCGTCCCGCAGGGAGCCGAGAATGCCGGCCCACAGGTCGTCGGCCTGGCTCTCGGCCTCGGCGCGTGCACGTTCGTGCCGGGCGGACCGGTCGTCGAGGTGGATCGCGGCCAGGGACGCCGGGTGGAACGCCCGCACGGCGACGTCGCAGTCCAGCGGGTCGAGGCGCGCCCGCGCGGTGGCGAGGAACGGGGCCAGCGCGAGCTCGGCCGCCGGGTCCACGTGGTCGAGGTGCGCGGTGACGACCGAGGCGTCGAGCTCCTCGACGCTGATCTCGGGCCGGACCAGCGGGAGCGCCTCGACCAGCGCGGCGTCGTAGGTGTACCCGCCGTTGACCACGGCCATGCCCTGCGCCGCGGCGATGGCCGAGACCTGCCGGAACTCGTCGACGGTGCGCGTGAAGTGCACGGTCCGGTGCCGGCGGGCGAGGTCGTCGAGCGTCAGCTCGCCCTCCGACGTCTCGAACGGCAGCCAGGGGAGCATGGTGCGCAGCACGTCGTCGTCGTGCAGGGCGAGCGCCTTGACCCCCAGGTGGTGCACGGCCAGGAAGCGCCGCAGGCGCTCCGGCGAGGTGGTCGCGAGCTGCGCGAGCCAGCCGCGGACCCGGTCGCCCAGCGCGTCGCGGACGGCGGCCAGCGTCTCGTCCTCGTAGAGCTGCTCACGGCTGGCCGTCGGGCGCAGGGTGTCGGTGTCGAGCACGCACCGCACGAAGAACGCCCAGTCGGGCAGCAGGGTCTCGGCGCGGTCGGTGAGCAGCATGCCCTTGAGGTGCACGCGGTGCCCGCCGCGCTGCGCGGGGCTGACGACGCCCGGCAGCACGTAGGCGACCCCGCGGATGCCGACCAGCGGCAGGTCGAGCTCGACCGAGTCGAGCGGCGCGAACCCGAACGTGTCCTGGCAGTAGGCGGACAGCGCGGCGGCGCGCGCCGTCGGGCTGGGGTGCTCGGCCTCCCACGGCGGCCGCTGCCCGGTGATCGGCTCGTCGCCCACGCGGACGTCGTACGGCAGGAGCGCGCCGAAGTCGGCGGCGAGGTCGGCCACCCGGTCGGCCTCGAACCACTGCTCGCTGCCGCGGCGGGCCGCGAGATGGACGGTCGTGCCGGGTTCCGGGTGCTCGGCGACGTCGAGGGTGCGGACCGTGTACGAGCCGTCGCCGCGGGCCACCCACTCGACCGGCAGGGCGTCGGGGGTCCGCGCCGAGCGGCTGACCACCCGGATGGTCTCCGCCACGACGAAGCAGGCCAGCAGTCCGATGCCGAACTGGCCGAGGAACTCCTTGCGGGCCTCCTGGAGGCCGTCACGCTTGGAGCTGCGCCCGATCGTGGCCAGGAGCTGGTGCACCTCCGGCTCGGTCAGGCCGATCCCGGAGTCGGTGACCCGCAGGTCGGTGCCCGTCGCCCGGATGCGCACCGTGCCGGGAGCGCCGGGGTCGAGGGCGCGCCGCGCGGTGATCGCGTCGACGCCGTTCTGGAGCAGCTCGCGCACGTAGACGCGGGGGCTGGCGTACAGGTGCTGGGACAACAGGTCCACCAACCCACGAAGGTCGACCTGGAACGTGTGCGGTGAATCCGTCGGGGTCTCTTGCGTCGTCATGGTGGGCGCGATGCTAGTAGCGCCCTCTGACACTCCCCACGAAAGTCCGCCACGTAACCTGCCGTCATGACCACGAGCGCACCGTCGTCCCGTCCGCCGCGGGCAGAGCTGCACGTGCACGTCGAGGGCACCCTGGAGCCGGAGCTGGCCTTCGAGTTGGCGGCCCGCAACGGCGTCGTCCTGCCCCACCCGGACCCGGAGAGCCTGCGCGCCGCCTACGACTTCGCCGACCTGGGCTCGTTCCTCCAGCTCTACACCGCGAACATGGCCGTGCTGCGCACCGCGGCCGACTTCGCCGACCTCACCCGCGCCTACCTGACCCGCGCGGCCCGCGCGGGCGTGCGGCACGCGGAGCTCAGCTTCGACCCGCAGGCGCACCTCGCGCGCGGCGTCCCGCTGGACGACGTCGTCGGCGGCATCGCCGGCGTGCTGGAGACCAGCGCCGCGGACCACGGCATGTCGACCCTGCTCATCGCCTCGTTCCACCGCGACCGGCCCGTCGCCGACTCGCTCGACGTCCTCGACCGCCTCCTCGCGATGCGCGCGCCGATCGTCGGCATCGGGCTGGACAACGCCGAGATCGGCTACCCGCCCGCCCTGTTCACCGACCTCTACGCGCGTGCGCAGGCGGCCGGGCTGCGCCGCACCGCCCACGCGGGGGAGGAGGGCCCGTCCGCGAACGTCCGCGACGCCCTCGACCTGCTGCACGCCGAGCGCATCGACCACGGCATCGCCGTGGTCCAGGACCCCGCCCTCGTCGCCCGCGTCGCCGCCGACCAGGTCCCGTTCACCGTCTGCCCGGTGTCCAACGTGCGCCTGCGCGCCGTCCCCTCCCTGGCCGAGCACCCGCTGCCCGCCATGATCGACGCGGGCATGCTCGTGAGCATCAACTCCGACGACCCGCCCTACTTCGGCGCCTACGTGGACGACGTCGACGACGCCGTCACCGCCGCCTTCGGCCTGACCCGCGACCAGCGGGCGGCGCTCGCGGCGGCGTCCTTCCGGGGGTCGTTCCTGCCCGGCGACCGGGTCGCGGCACACCTGGCCGACGTCGAGGCCTGGCGCGTGGCGGGGGACTGAGCGCCCGGCCGCAGAGCGCCCGGCCGCTTCGAGCGCTCAGCCCCGCAGCAGCGCGGACCCGACCGTCCCGGCGGCCGCGTCGAACGCGGCCGCCCGCGCCGTCTCGTCGCCCGGCAGCAGCCCGGCGAGCTCCAGCGACACCAGCCCGTGCACCAGACCCCACAGCCCCAGGGCGGCGGTCCCCACGTGCTCGGGTGGCGCGTCGCGCAGCACCCGGGCGACGGCGTCGCGCAGCACGCGGAACGTCGCGCTGTCGACGGCGGCCGCCGGCTCGTGGTCCGCCGGCGCCACCCCGCGGTAGAACATGACGCGGTAGAAGTGCGGGTCCGCCAGGGCGAACCTCCGGTAGACGCGGCCGAGGTCGCGCAGGTCCGCCGCCGGGTCGTCGCCCTGCCGGACGGCGGCGAGGTGCTCCGCGAACCGCCGGAAACCTTCCTCCGCGACCGCCCCGACCAACGCCTCGCGTGAGCCGAGCAGCGCGTAGACCGCCGACGCGCTGGTCCCGGCCTGGGCGGCGACCTTGCGCACGGTGACCGCTCCCTCGCCGTCGGACGAGACCACCTGGGACGTGACCTCCAGGAGCCGGGTGCGCAGGGCGTCGTCGTGCAGTCGGGGTCGGGCCATGCCGTGAGTCTAGAAGCCTTGACGGGGGTTTGCGAACGATGTTTGATAACACTGTTACAGAACAACGGACCGCTCCCTGGAGGACGTCGTGCTCGAGCTCTCCGACCCCGCCCGCATCACCGCGGGCATCGTGCTGCTGACCGTCGTCGGGATCGAGTCCGGCGGCTTCTTCCTGCTCAAGGTCTTCGGCGGCCGGATGCCCACCACCGACCTGCAGAAGAGCTTCTTCCGCGCCGGTCACGCGCACGCGGGCGTGCTGGTGATCCTCGGCCTGCTCTGCCTGCTGCTCACCGAGGCGACCGACCTGACCGGCTTCGCCCGCTGGCTCGCCGCCACCGGCGTGCTGTGCGCCGCGATCCTCCTGCCCGCGGGGTTCTTCCTCTCCGCGATCGGGCAGGGGCGCACCCGCCCCAACCGCGCCGTCGTGCTGCTGCCGGTGGGCGCGGTGGCCCTCGGCGCGGGCGTCGTGATGCTCGCGATCGGCCTGCTCCTGGCCTGAGCGGGTCGGGCAAACCGGACGACGGCCCGGTCCGGGACACACCGCGAGGGTTCCTGGGCCGGGCCGTCGCCGCCGGTTACGGTGGCGACATCATGGCGACCCGCACGTCGGCCCGGCGAGGTTCCGGGAAGAGCTCCGGGCAGGGCGCGAAGAGCGCCAAGCCCCGGGCCGCAGCGTCGAAGCGATCGACACAGCGCCGGGGGGCTACCCGCCCGGCGGCCAAGGCTGCGCCCGCACCGTCCCGCCCGCCGTGGCCGGTCCGGGCGGTCCGGGGCCTCTGGATGGGCATGGCGCACGCGGTCGGTGGTGCCACCCGCGCCGCCGGGCCGAGGACCGCGCCTGACGGTTCGGGCACCGGGACGGGCGCGGGCGCGCAGAACGCGGAAGGGCAGGGAGGGCAGGAACTGGAACCGGACCACCGGCGCGACGGCGTCGGCTTCGCACTTCTCGCCGTGGCGGTCATCGTCGCGGCGCGTGAGTGGTGGGGGATCGACGGCCCCTTCGGCGACGGCGTGCACGCGGTGGTCGCGGGCACGCTCGGCGTCGCGGGCGTGGCCCTCCCCGTGCTGCTCATGTGGCTCGCCTTCCGTGTCATGCGCCATCCGGAGCGCACCCAGCAGAACGGCCGGGTGGCGATCGGGCTCAGCTTCCTGGTGGTCGCCACGTGCTCGCTGGTGCACATCGGCGCCGGCCTGCCCTCGCCCGTGGACGGCTTCACCCCGGTGCAGGACGCCGGCGGCGTGATCGGCTTCCTCTTCGCCACGCCGGTGGTCACGGGGCTCACGCAGTGGTTCGCCATCCCGCTCTACGTGCTGGCCGGGTTCTTCGGCATCCTCATCGTCACGGCCACGCCGGTGCACCGGATCCCCGCCCGCCTGCGCGGCCTCTACGACCGGCTCACGGGCAACCACCGCGAGGCGGACGAGGTCGGCGAGGACGGGCTCGCCCTGGCGGACGGCGTCTCCGCCCACGACGGCACGCCGGAGCCCAGGCGCCGCAAGCGGCGCACCAAGCAGGAGATCGCCGCCGAGAAGGAGCGCCTCGCCGGGTTCACCGGCGACGAGGCCTTCGAGAAGGCCGCCGAGGTCGAGCAGCGCGCCGGCAAGACGGGGAAGGCCACGACCCAGCGCATCCCCACCAGCCAGTCCGCCGGCAAGGTCACCGGCGCCCCCGCCATCGGCCCCGGCGTGCTCGGGCCGGACGGCGAGCCCACGTCGTCGGCGAAGAAGGACGGGCCCAGGCCGCCCCAGGCGGGCGAGCCCATGCCGCGGGGCGTGCAGCCCATGCTGGAGGGCGACACGGTCTACCTGCTGCCGGACGAGGACGTCCTCGTGCAGGGTCCGCCGCACAAGGCGCGGTCGGCCGCGAACGACCGCGTGGTCGAGTCGCTGACCGGCGTGTTCGAGCAGTTCGGCGTCGACGCGAAGGTCACCGGCTTCAGCCGGGGCCCCACCGTCACGCGGTACGAGGTCGAGGTGGGCGCCAAGACCAAGGTCGAGCGCATCACGTCGCTGTCCAACAACATCGCGTACGCGGTGGCGAGCGCGGACGTGCGCATCCTGTCGCCCATCCCGGGCAAGTCCGCGATCGGCATCGAGATCCCGAACTCCGACCGCGAGACCGTCGTGCTGGGCGACGTGCTGCGCTCCGGCGCCGCGCGGCGCACCGAGCACCCGATGGTCATGGGCGTGGGCAAGGACGTCGAGGGCGGCTACGTCGTGGCGAACCTCGCCAAGATGCCGCACATCCTGGTGGCGGGCGCCACCGGCGCCGGCAAGTCGAGCTTCATCAACTCGATGATCACCTCGATCCTCATGCGATCGACGCCCGAGCAGGTGCGCCTCATCCTCGTGGACCCCAAGCGCGTCGAGCTCACGATCTACGAGGGCATCCCGCACCTGATCACCCCGATCATCACCAGCCCCAAGAAGGCCGCCGAGGCCCTCGACTGGGTGGTGCGCGAGATGGACGCCCGGTACGACGACCTGGCGACCTTCGGCTACAAGCACGTGGACGACTTCAACGTCGCCGTCCGCGCCGGCAAGGTCAAGCCCCTGCCGGGCTCGGAGCGCAAGATCGCGCCGTACCCGTACCTGCTCGTGGTGGTCGACGAGCTCGCGGACCTCATGATGGTCGCCCCGCGCGACGTCGAGGCCTCGATCCAGCGCATCACGCAGCTCGCCCGCGCCGCGGGCATCCACCTCGTGCTGGCCACGCAGCGCCCGTCCGTCGACGTCGTGACCGGCCTGATCAAGGCGAACGTGCCCTCGCGGCTCGCCTTCGCGACGTCGTCGCTCGCCGACTCGCGCGTGGTCCTGGACCAGCCCGGCGCCGAGAAGCTCATCGGCCAGGGCGACGCCCTGTTCCTGCCCATGGGCGCGGCCAAGCCGATGCGCGTCCAGGGCGCCTGGGTCACCGAGTCCGAGGTGCACCAGGTGGTCGAGCACGTCAAGAGCCAGCTCAAGCCCGTCTACCGCGAGGACGTCGCGGCGCCCGCCGCGGCCAAGAAGCAGGTCGACGAGGACATCGGCGACGACCTCGACCTGCTGCTGCAGGCCACCGAGCTCGTGGTCACCACCCAGTTCGGGTCGACGTCCATGCTGCAGCGCAAGCTCCGCGTGGGCTTCGCCAAGGCGGGCCGTCTCATGGACCTGCTGGAGTCGCGGGAGATCGTCGGGCCCTCGGAGGGGTCCAAGGCGCGCGACGTGCTCGTGGCCGCCGACGACCTGCCCTCCGCGCTCGCGCTGATCCGCGGCGAGCAGCCGGCCCAGGTCTTCGACCAGGCGTCGCCCGACGCCGAGCCGGACGACGGCGGGTCCTACGGCTCGGCCGACCAGTACGCCGACGGCACGGACGGGCACATGCCGCCGGTCGCCCGCGACTACCACGACGACGCCGAAGCGGTGCGCTGACGTGTCAGGCGCTCAGGTCCCGCGGGGGAGCTGAGCGCATGACACGTCCGGTCAGCTCGTGCGTCTGACCACCACGGGCGGCTCGCCGGCGGGACCCTTGGGCGGGCGGCGCTGCTCGTCCGCCGCGTCGCCCGCCGACTCCTGGGCGATCCGGAGGCGGTCGGTGAGCTCGCCCTTGCCGAGCTGCCCGCGGTCCGGGTGGGCCAGGGCGTCGCGGGTCCAGTGCAGCCGGTGCCCGGCGGCGCGGTCCACGGTGGTCGCCGCCCAGCGCGCGTCCGTGACCCGGGCGGGCCCGCCGGGGTGCTGCACGACGTCCGCGACCAGCAGCAGCCCGACGGCGGACGCCGCCACGCAGCACTGGGTCCCCTGGTTGGACAGCAGGTTGCCGAGGCCGTAGGCCACCCACATGCCGTCCCCGCCCGGGCCGCCGCGCAGGTGCTCCAGAGGTTGCGGCACGTGCGCGTGGTGCCCGATCACGAGATCCACCTGGCGGGACTTCGCGAGGGCCTTGGCGGTCTCCTTCTGGTGGTCGGTGGGCTGGGTGACGTACTCGGTGCCGTCGTGCAGGCTGACCACCACCAGGTCCGCGCCGGCCGCCCGCGCGGCCCTGGCCTGCTCGACGATCCGCCCGGAGTCGATGAGGTCCACCGACCAGGAGCCGTGCGGCGGCTCCAGTCCGTTCAGCCCGTAGGCGGCCGACAGGTGGGCGATCGTGACGGTCCGGCCCTCCCGCCGCAGCTCGTAGAGCTGGGGGCTGCTCGACTCGCGCTTGTTGCGCGCGGTCCCGGCGTGGCCCATCCCGGCCCGGTCGAGCGCCCCGAGCGTCGCGGCGATGCCGTCGTAGCCGGAGTCGGCCGCGTGGTTGGACGCCGTCGAGCAGCCGTCCCAGCCCTGCTCGCCCAGGTCGCGGACGATCTCCTTGGGCGCGCGGAACACGGGGTAGCCCGCCGGCTGCGTGCCCTTCGGCGCGACCGGCACCTCCAGGTGACACAGGGCCAGGTCCGCCCGGGCGACCCAGGGGTCGATGCCCGCCAGAAGCGGCGAGTAGTCGAACCCGTCCGGCCCGGTCGCCGAGTCGTTGACCGGTTCGTGGGTCAGGACGTCGCCCGCGGCGAGCAGCGTGAGCTCGACGTCCTGCGGCGTGGGGGTGGGCATGGGCTCAGGGGAGGGGGTGGCGGACGTCGGGGGCGTCGCCGGGGCGGACGTCGTGGAGGCGCCCCCGGAGCCGGTGGGCCCCGGTGCGCCCGGAGCGGGCGTGCAGGCCGCCGGCGTGGCCGCTAGGGCGCAGGTCACCGCGGCGGACGCGAGGAACCGCAGCGGGCGGACGTTGACCACCCCCGGATGTTATGGCAGGTCGGGGGAGCGAGCGACCGGGCGCGGACGGTGCTCGGTCCGGGGCGCGGGTGAACCGCGGCTAGGCTTGAGCAATGGTCAACGACGCTCCGTCGCCCTGGAACATTGCGAACATCGTCACGATGATTCGCATCGCCATGGTCCCGTTCTTCGCCTGGGCACTTCTCGTCGAAGGCGGGGACGACACGACGTGGCGGCTCGTGGCCACGGCGATCTTCGTGGTCGCGGCGGTGTCGGACAAGGTCGACGGCTACCTCGCGCGGTCGCGCGGCCTCATCACCGACCTGGGCAAGCTGCTCGACCCGATCGCCGACAAGCTGCTCGTCGGCGCCGCGCTGATCCTGCTGTGGATCCCGCTCGGCGAGCTGCCCTGGTGGATCCCCGTGGTGATCCTGGTGCGCGAGCTCGGCATCACGTTCATGCGCCTGGGCATGGTCAAGTACGAGGTCATGCCCGCGTCGCGGGGCGGCAAGCTGAAGACCGTGCTGCAGACCGTGGCCATCTCGCTGTTCCTGCTCCCGCGCGAGGGCTTCGACTGGCTCACGGTGATCGCCTGGGTCGTGCTCATGGCGGCGTTCGTCGTGACGGTCGTGACCGGTGTGGAGTACGTGTACCAGGGCTGGAAGATCCGGCGCGACGCCCGGGCTCGGACGCCGCAGGCATGACGGCGCCGCGCCTGCTGGAGGCTGCTGCCGCCCGCGGCTGGACCATCGGCGTCGCCGAGTCGCTGACGGGCGGTCTGGTCACGGCCACGCTCGTGTCGGTGCCGGGCGCGTCCAAGGTGCTGCGCGGCGGCGTCGTCGCCTACGCCACCGACCTGAAGGCCGGCCTGCTCGGCGTGGACGCGGACCTGCTCGCCGAGCGCGGGGCCGTGGACGAGGCCGTGGCCGCCCAGATGGCGGACGGCGTGCGCCGGGCGACGGGGGCCGACGTGGGCCTCGCCACGACCGGCGTCGCGGGCCCGGACCCCCAGGACGGCCAGCCGCCGGGTGTGGTCTTCGTCGCAGTAAGCACTCCGGTCGCGTCCGAGGTGCACCGGCTGGAGCTGGCGGGCGACCGCCCGCAGATCATCGGCGACGCGGCGCGCGGGGTCATCGAGCTCGCGTCACTGCTCGTCAGCGAGGCGCAGGGTGAAAAAACCGACTCGCACCCAGATCAGTTCCCTGAAGTTACAGACAAGTGAAACTTCTTGGCTTAATCTTGCACAGGGCTTGACGCGGGAACACTTCGGGAACAAGGCTCATACCAACAGCGTTGGTCCCGGTGTGATCACGAACAGGCCGACCACTCGGGGCCGGCGGAAGAACTCTTCGGGCGCGGGGTACGGTAGAACGACCTCCGCACAAGGAGGCCGTACCACACGCAAGGCACGTCCGGTCCAGGCAGGGCAGGGCGTGAGGTCAGGGACAGGCACTGAAAGGGGGCGCGAGATGGTCGTACTACGGCGAGAAATCGGAGACGTGCTGCGAGACACGCGGCAGCGTCAGGGGCGCACCCTCCGTGAGGTGTCGTCGGCGGCGCGAGTGTCGCTGGGTTACCTCAGTGAGGTGGAGCGCGGGCAGAAGGAGGCGTCGTCCGAGCTTCTCGGTTCCATCTGCGAGGCGCTCGACGTGCCGCTGTCCTTGGTGCTGCGTGAGGTGAGCGACCGCGTCGCGGTGGCCGAAGGATTCCAGATTCCCGACACGATCCCGGCGGACTTCGTCGCCGGGCTGCTGGCCAGGGGAGGCGACCGGACCGCAGCGCGGCGGGAGGTCGACCCGTCCGACCTGGCACCGGTCGGCTGACAGGCCGGCTGGGCGAGAGCCGCAGCAGGGCAGAACCGGAGCGGGGCACCACCGAGGTGGTGCCCAGCTCCGGTGTGTTCGCACCGCTCCGTGCGTTCGCGCCCCGGGCCGGGCAGCCGGCGTCCTAGGCCGGGCCTGCCTGGCACGTGGGGCACCAGAAGACCGGGCGCTCGTAGGGCTTCTCGTTCGCCGTGCCGACGGCGACCGGGGTGCCGCACCGGTGGCACGGCCGGCCCGCGCGCCCGTGCACGTGCATCTCGACGGAGCCCAGGCCGCGCGCCCGCCCGACGGTGACGCTGCGCTCCATGAGCCGGCGCGCCGTGCGCAGCAGCACCGCGCGCTCGCCCTCGGGCAGGGTGCCGGCGGGTCGCCACGGCCACAGGCGCCGCGCGAAGAGCGACTCGGCCATCCAGATGGTGCCGATGCCCGCGACGGTGCGCTGGTCCAGCAGGGCGGCGCACAGCGGCCGCTCGGGCTCGCGGACGAGCCGCGCCACGCCGTCCGCCAGGCCGGTGGTGGGGAAGTCGGCGCCGAGCACGTCCGGGCCCAGGCCGTTGAGGATGCGGCTCTCGTCGTGCGTGCGCAGCAGGTCGAGCATGCCGAGGTGCCAACCGGTGGCGGTCCAGGCGTCCGTGGCGAGCACGGCGCGGATGGCGGGGTTGCGGGCCGACGCGTCACGGGAGCCGGTCCGGTGCACCTTCCAGAGCCCCTCCATGCGCAGGTGCGTGTGCAGGGTGCGGCCGTCGTCGAGCCGGGTGAGCAGGTGCTTGCCGTACGCGCTGGTCTCCAGCGCGGTGGCTCCGGTCAGGTTGGCGGCGCCCGCGCTGGGCCAGCGCAGCTCCGCGCGGACGAGCGGCAGGCCTCTCAGCGCTGCGGTGAGTCGCTCGGCGGTGAGGCGCAGGACATCCCCCTCGGGCACGGACGCTCCCCTCGTCGTGGGGCTTCAGCGTAGTGCGCGGTCGGCCGAGGAAGGCGGCACAACCGGCATATCACCCATGTGATCTGAGTCGGGGCCGCAACCGCGCCACCGGGCCCCCGGTGGCCGGTCAGGGATGGCCCCCAGTGCAGGTCAGGGCGTGACCGGGGGTAAACCCGATGGCTTTCCGGCGCGCGCTCGGCAACTCTTGTCCCATGACCGTTGTAACCGCTGACCTGGGCGAACGCCCGGACCAGTCGATGGCCTCCCCAGACCCCCGCAACACCCGGACCGTGAGCTGGTTCGGTGCGACCGCTCTGCTGCCGATGATCACCGCGCACGTGCTCGGCGCGTCCGTGGTCGACCCGGTGCTCGACCCGATCAGCTGGTACGCCTTCGTGCCCGGCGGCGGCGAGATGATCCTCGCCGGCGGGGTGGTCCTGGCCGTCCTCGGCCTCATCCTCACCGTCCGGATGTACCGCACCGGCCTCGCCGTCGGCCTGGTGCCCGCGGGCACGATGATCGTCTACGCCATCGCGATGGTCCTGGTCGGGGCGTTCCCCACGGACCCGCCCGGGACGGACGCCTCGCTGTCCGCTGTCATCCACCGGGTCAGCGCCGCCACGGCCTTCTGCGTGCTCCCCGTGGTCGGGCTGAGCCTGGAACGGTCGATCGCGCGGCCGCGCTCGGCCTTCCCACGGGCCCTGCGGTCGGCGGCCGGCGCGCTCGGCGTGGCGGTCGGGCTGTTCCTGGTGATCCACCTGTCGCTGGTCTACCTCGCGGACTCGGGCATCGCGGCGTTCGGCCTCATCGAGCGGGTGGGGTTCGTCATCATGATCGCCTACCTGTTCCTGCTCGGGGCGACCATCGACCGCGAGGGCCCGGACGGGGCCCACGACGAGATCGGGCCGCTCGACGCGGTCGGCCCGCTCGACGGCGTCGGGTCGCTCGACGGCGCGAGCCCCGCCCTGGCGTTCAGCGGACCGAGATCCGCAGACCGCGTGGAGTGATCGCGAAGCCCGCCTCGACCAGCGCGCGCGCCGTCGGATGGTGCCGCGCGGCCTCCAGGGCGGGCACGCCGTCGACGCGCTGGACCACCAGCCGCCCGAGGCGGCCCTCCCGGACCGTCCTGGCCAGCGCGGCGGCCGCCGTCGCGAGCCGGGCGGGGTTGTCGGTGAACGACAGCACCGTGCGCCCGCCGCGCTCCACGAACAGGGCCAGGTCGCCGTGGGTGAGCACCACGACGGCACCGGCCTTGCGGCCGGGCCGGTGGGCGGACCTGCTGCCGGGCGCGCCGTCGGAGGCCGGTCCGGGCTCCGTGGCGGTCGGTTCCGTCGCCGTCGGCCCGGGTACCGCCGCCCCGGCGTCCGTCGCCGGGCCTGCCGGCCAGGCGAGCGCCGCGCCGTAGGGGTTGCCGGGGTCCATCGCGGCCAGCACGACGACGCCGCTCGTGCCGGCGGCGCCGGTGGGGGCCGCGACGGCCGCCGTCCGCTCCGCGACCTCCAGCTCCGCCTCGACGACCCGCGCCCGGTCTGCCGCGTCCACCCGTAGGCGGTCGACGGCGCCGGGCAGGGCGAACTGCGACCCGCCGAGGTGCTCCACGAAGTACCCGCGGCGCACCGCTCCGCGCTCCTCCAGGCCGGACAGCACGCGGTACACGTCGCGGTAGCCCGCCCCGACGCCCTCGGCGGCCGCGGCGGACCGGGTCAGCACCCCGTGCCGTTCGAGCAGCACCTGGGTCAGGGCGTGGGCGTGCAGCGTGGGGTCGGCCTCGCGTTGCGGCAGGGCGGCCCAGCGGCCGCTCCCGCCCACGGTCGAGGCGCCGGACCGGAGGGCCGAGGCGGGACGTCCGGGGGACACGGCGAACCGGGACCGGCGCACCGGCCGGGCCCGGGCGGCGGTGCGGGGTGCGCGGTGGGCGCCGCCGCCGCTGACCCGCTCGCGCAGCGCGCCCAGCCCGTCGTTGGTGACCTGGCCGGCCCAGACGAGGTCCCAGAGCACCTCCAGCACGGCGTCCGGCTCGGCGGAGGTGAGCTCGGCGACCCGGGGCAGGAAGAACCCGCCCGACCCCGTCAGCAGGTCCAGCACCGCGCGGTGCAGGTCGGAGTCGATCGGGCTCTCCTCCTCGACCGGTTCGAGCGGGGGCAGGGTGAGCGGGGCGCCGTCCGCCAGGTGGAGGGAGACCAGCCCGTCGCCGCCGCCCGACCCGGGCAGGCGGGAGTGCCCGGCCCACAGCACCTCGCCCGCCACCGTCAGCTCGTCGAGCAGGGCGGGGGAGTAGTCGGTCACCCGGGCGGGCAGCACCAGCGTCTCCAGGGCCGACGCCGGGACCGCCGCACCCGCGAGCTGCTCGATCGCCTGCACCAGCCCGTCCGCACCGCGCAGCAGCCCCGTGGACACGTTCTGCCAGCGGGGCAGGAACGCGCCCAGGGCCTCCTGTTCCACGGGCTCCACCTCGGCCCGCAGGACCGCCAGGGAGCGCCGGCGCAGCAGGCGCAGCACACCGGGGTCGCACCACTCGTCGCCCGTGCCGCCGAGCGCGCCGGGCCGCAGCCGCCCGCGGGCGAGCGTGCCGTCGGCCTCCAGCCGGGCCAGGCCCTGGGCGACGACCGCGACGCCCAGCCCGAACCGCTGGGCCGGGGCCTGCGCGCCGAACGGCCCGTGCGTGCGCGCGTGGCGGCGCAGCAGGTCGCCGAGCGGGTCGGGGACCAGCTCGGTGAACGTCTCGGGGATGCCCACCGGGAGCGCCACGCCGAGCGCGTCGCGGAGGCGGCCCGCGTCCTCCGCGACCGCCCACTGCTCCAGGCCGGCGAACCGGACCCGGATCACGCGGCGTGTGGCCTCCAGCTCCTCGAGCCAGTGGCCCACGGCGTGGCGGGCCTCCTCGCGGGTGCGTGCCTCCAGGGCCTCCAGCGGGTGCGGTCCCGTGCGGCGCAGCAGGTCCCACAGTCCCTCGGCGTCGCGGGCCTGCCGGTCGGGGGCGAGCCCGGCGAGCTCGGCCTCGGTGCGTTCGACGGCCCCCGGGTCGAGCAGGTCGGCCAGGTCGGCCGAGCCCTGCTCCCCGAGGAGCTCGGCGAGCAGCTCCGGGTCCAGCGACAGGGCCGCCGCGCGGCGCTCGGCCAGCGGCACGTCGCCGTCGTACAGGAACTGGGCGGTGTAGCCGAACAGGAGCGACTGGGCGAACGGCGACGGCGTGGGGGTGGTCACCTCGACGACCCGGACGCCGCCCTGGCCGATCTCGCGCATGAGGTCGGCCAGGGCCGCCACGTCGAAGTCGTCCTGGAGGCACTCGCGGGCGGCCTCCAGCACGATCGGGAAGTCCGGGAACTGGCTGGCCACCTCCAGGAGCTGGGCCGACCGCTGGCGCTGCTGCCACAGGGGCTGCCGCTTGTCCGGCCGGCGTCGCGGCAGCAGGAGGGCGCGCGCGGCCGCCTCGCGGAACCGCGCGGCGAACATCACCGAGGAGCCCAGCTCGTCGCGGACGGCGCCCAGCACCTCGTCCGGGTCCAGCAGCAGGTCCTCCAGCGTGACCCGGCCCGGGACGTGCTGGGGGTGCGCCTCGCCGTCGAGGGCCGCGTAGCCGGTCCCGTCGCTCGTCCCGGCACCGAGCCCGTCGACCTCCTCGGTGCCGGCCCCGTCCACGCCCCACGGGTCGCCGTCCCAGCCGCCGCCCGAGTCGGGCAGCCGCAGCACGATGCCGTCGTCCGAGTGCATGGCGGCAACGTCCAGGCCGAACCGGGCCCGCAGGCGGGCGCTGATCACGAGGGCCCACGGCGCGTGCACGCGCGCTCCGAGCGGCGAGTGGATCACCACGCGCCAGTCGCCCAGCTCGTCGCGGAACCGCTCGACCACGACCGTCCGGTCGTCGGGCACGCGGCCCGTGCCGAGCCGCTGCTCGGTGAGGTAGGCGGCGAGGTTGTCCGCGGCCCAGTCGTCGAGCCCCGCATCGCGCAGGTGCTTGCGCCCGGCGGCGACGTCGGCGGCGAGGGCGGCGTCGGCCTCGCGGACGAAGGCGCCCACCGCGCGCCCGAGCTCGGCCGGACGGCCAGGGGCGTCGCCCTTCCAGAAGGGGAGGCGACCGGGCAGGCCGGGCGCCGGGGTGACCAGCACCCGGTCGGTGGTGATCTCCTCGATGCGCCAGGTGCTCGACCCCAGCGTGAACGTGTCGCCCACGCGGGACTCGTAGACCATCTCCTCGTCGAGCTCGCCCACGCGCCGGCCCCCGCGGGACCTGGTGCTCGCGCTGCCGTTCGTGCCGTCGGCGAGCACGCCGCCGTCCGCCGCGTCGGTGGCGAGGAAGACGCCGTACGCGCCCTTGTCGGGGATGGTGCCGCCGCTCGTGGCGGCCAGGCGCAGCGCGCCGGGGCGGCCGCGCAGCAGACCCGTGGCGCGGTCCCAGGTGATGCGGGCCCGCAGCTCGGCGAAGTCCTCGCTGGGGTAGCGCCCGGCGAGCATGTCGAGCACGGCGCGCCAGGTGGCGTCGCCGAGGTGCGCGAACGGCGCGGCCCGGCGGACGAGGGCGAGCAGCTCGGCCTCGTCCCAGTCATCCACGGCCAGCGCCGCGACCACCTGCTGCGCCAGGACGTCGAGCGGGTTGGCCGGCACGTGCATGTGCTCGATGGCGCCCGTGCGCATGCGCTGCGCGATGACGGTCGCCGGCACGAGGTCGCCCCGGAACATCGGGAACACCACGCCCTTGGAGACCGCGCCTACCTGGTGGCCCGCGCGGCCGATGCGCTGCAGCCCGCTCGCGACCGACGGCGGCGCGCCCACCTGCACCACGAGGTCCACGGCTCCCATGTCGATGCCGAGCTCCAGGGACGACGTCGCGACCACCGCGGGCAGCCGGCCCTCCTTGAGCTCCGTCTCGGTGCGGGTGCGCTCCGCGCGGCTCATCGACCCGTGGTGGGCGCGCGCGAGCACGGTCTCGGGCCGGGTGGCCCCGTCCGGGCCCGGCGGCTGTCCGGGGACGGCCTCGGGCATACCGCGTTCCCCGGGTACCGGCCGGGGGATCCCAGCGGCCGTGCCCGACTGGCCCGGTACGAGCGCGGCCCAGGTGCTGGCCGGGTCGGCGACGTCGAGCCCCTGGCGCTGGGCCCACACCTCGTTCATGCGCGCGGTCAGCCGCTCGGCGCCCCGCCGGTTGTTGGTGAAGACGATGGTGGAGGTGTGGTCGGCCACGAGGTCGACCACGCGCTCCTCCACGTGCGGCCAGACCGAGGCCTTGCGCAGCGGCTGGGTCGCCTCGCCCGAGAGGTCGATCTCGTCGTCGCCCGAGCCCGGCCCGGCCCCGTCGGCGCGGCCCGGGTCCGGCACGCCGAGGCTGGGCGCGCTGCCCAGGTCCGCGAGGTCCGGGACCGGCACGACGACGTCGATGGCCCACTCCTTGTGCGACGGCGGCTGCACGACGACGACCTCGCGCGCCGACTCGTCGGAGCGGCCGCCGCCGAGGAACCGGGAGACGGCCTCGACCGGCCGCACCGTGGCGGACAGGCCGATCCGCTGGGCGGGCCGGTCGAGCAGCGCGTCGAGGCGCTCCAGGCTCAGGGCGAGGTGGGCGCCGCGCTTGGTGCCCGCCACGGCGTGGATCTCGTCGAGCACCACGGTCTCGACGCCCGCGAGCCCGGCGCGGGCCGACGAGGTGAGGATGAGGAAGAGGGACTCCGGCGTGGTGACCAGGATGTCCGGCGGGCGCGTGGCGAACGAGCGCCGTTCGTTCGGGGGCGTGTCACCGGTGCGCATGCCGACGGTGACGTCGGGCACCTCGATGCCGTCGCGCGCCGCGGCCTGCCGGATGCCCGTCAGCGGGGAGCGCAGGTTGCGCTGCACGTCCGCGGCCAGGGCCTTCAGGGGCGACACGTACAGCACGCGGCACCGCCGCGCCCGCTCCTGGGGGACGGGCTCGGACATGATCCGGTCGATCGACCAGAGGAACGCCGCAAGGGTCTTGCCCGACCCGGTCGGTGCCACCACGAGCGCGTGCTGGTCGCGCGCCACGGCGTCCCACGCGCCGGCCTGGGCGGCGGTGGGCTGGGCGAAGGCACCGGTGAACCACGTGCGGGTGGCCGGTCCGAACCGGGAGAGCGGGTCGTCGGGCGTGGGCATGGTCCCCATTCTGTCCCCGACCACTGACACGGGCCGGGGGAGGTGCCGGGGCGTCGTAGGGTTGTCGGGTGCGTGAACGGGACTTCTGGCAGCTGGTCGACGAGGTGTTCGGCCCCGCCTACGGGCGTGCGCTGGCACGCGAGCAGGTGCTCCCGGCGCTCGACGGGCGCACCCCGCTGGTCGCCCTGGAGGACGGGGCAGAGCCGCGCGACGTGTGGCACGCGCTGTGCGACGCCCTGGACGTGCCCGACGCCGACCGGTGGGGCACCGACAAGTACCGGCAGGCCCCGCCGCCGCGTCGCTGAGGGCGTCCCCGAGCGGCGTCGACCGACGTTCCCGACCGCAGGGTCCGCCCCTGCGAGATGTCCTGCGACACACCGGTGTGTCGTGTCTTGCCTCGAACACGCGTTCGGCTAGACTTTGACCACAGGCACGGATTTCGGAACGTCGTCCACAGGCGGCGGCCGGAGCAGGCGTCCGTGTCAGTGGCTCCGCGTACGGTCGGCAACGACGTACAGAGGCCATCCATGTCGGCGCACAGAGCGCCCAGAGACCAAAGGTGTTGCACATGCCCGCACCAGCAGACCGCGACAAGGCCCTCGAGGCCGCCCTCGCGCAGATCGACCGTAGTTTCGGCAAGGGCTCGGTCATGCGCCTCGGCGACGAGACCCGCGCGCCCATCGAGGTGGTTCCCACCGGTTCGATCGCCCTCGACGTGGCCCTCGGCATCGGCGGCCTCCCGCGCGGCCGCATCGTCGAGGTGTACGGCCCCGAGTCCTCGGGCAAGACGACCATCGCGCTGCACGCCGTGGCCAACGCCCAGCGACTCGGCGGCATCGCGGCGTTCATCGACGCCGAGCACGCGCTGGACCCGGAGTACGCCAAGAAGCTCGGTGTCGACACCGACGCCCTCCTGGTCTCGCAGCCGGACACCGGTGAGCAGGCCCTGGAGATCACGGACATGCTGATCCGCTCCGGCGCCCTCGACATCATCGTCATCGACTCCGTCGCGGCCCTGACGCCGAAGGCCGAGATCGAGGGCGAGATGGGCGACAGCCACGTGGGTCTCCAGGCCCGCCTCATGTCGCAGGCCCTGCGCAAGATCACCGGTGCGCTCAGCGCGTCCGGCACCACCGCGATCTTCATCAACCAGCTGCGCGAGAAGATCGGTGTGTTCTTCGGCTCGCCCGAGACCACCACCGGTGGAAAGGCGCTGAAGTTCTACGCGTCGGTCCGTCTCGACATCCGCCGCATCGAGACCCTCAAGGAGGGTACGGATGCGGTCGGTAACCGCACCCGCGTGAAGGTCGTCAAGAACAAGATGGCGCCGCCCTTCAAGCAGGCGGAGTTCGACATCCTGTACGGCCACGGCATCTCCCGCGAGGGTGGGCTCATCGACATGGGCGTGGAGCACGGCTTCGTGCGCAAGTCCGGCTCGTGGTTCACCTACGAGGGCGACCAGCTCGGCCAGGGCAAGGAGAACGCGCGGTCCTTCCTGCGCGACAACCCCGACCTCGCCAACGACATCGAGAAGCGGGTCAAGGAGAAGCTGGGCGTCGGACCGAAGGTCGACGCCCCGGCGGACCCGGCCGCGGGTGCTCCTGCACCGTCGGCGACCGAGACGACGCCGCCCACGGGCACCGTCGCGGCGGCCAGCTCGTCCTCGCGGACGACCACCACGGCCAAGGCCACGAAGACGACCGCGACGCGCGCGAAGACCGCCACCAAGCCCGCGGCGGCGAAGACCGCGGCCAAGGCGGAGGCGGCCGCCGAGAAGGCTCCGTTCTGACGTGCAGTACGGTGATCCAGCGGATGGTCCCGGCGTGGGGAAGCGTCGGGGCCATCCGGCCTTTTCGGAGGGTGACGAGGAGGGCCGTCCCACGGGCGGACGCGGGCGCCGCAACGGCGGTCGCGGCGGCGAGCGGGCACCCCGCAAGACCGTCGCGGAGCGCCTGGAGGGCGGCGAGATCACCCGGGACGACGCCGTTGAGAAGGCTCGTGAGGTAGTCCTCCGGATCCTGACGGCGGCGCAGAAGTCCCGCCGTGAGCTCGAGCAGTCCCTGGCCCGCAAGGGGTACCCGGAGGACGTCGTCGTGCAGGTGCTCGACCGGTTCGGCGAGGTGGGCCTGGTGGACGACGCGACCTACGCCGAGACCATCGTCCGCACCCGGCACGCCGAGCGGGGCCTGGCCAGGCGTGGCATCGCCGCGGAGCTGCGCCGGCGCGGCATCGACGAGGACACGGCCGTCGAGGCCCTCGACCAGCTCGACCCCGACGACGAGCGGGCGGCGGGTGCTCGGCTGGCCGGCAAGCTCGTCACCCGCACGCGCGGCCTCGACCGGCAGGTGCGGGTGCGCCGCGCCGTCGGCTCGCTCGCGCGCAAGGGCTACGGGCCCGGCCTGGCCTTCGAGCTGGTCAAGGACGCGCTCGCCGCGGAGGGCGAGGAGACCGACGACCTGGGCTACGCCGAGGACTGAGCCCGACCTTCACGGGGACCGGGCAACGACGAGGGGGGGGGGGGGGTAGGGGGGGTTTTTTTCGTCCACCCCCCCCCCCCCCCCCCCCACCCCCCCCCCCCCCCGCCCCGCCCCCCAGGGTGACCCGCCCG
>NZ_JBHWLR010000009.1:82488-92065 GCF_042731755.1 Promicromonospora sp. NPDC059942 | reverse complement strand
AGGGTGGCGGAGCAGGGGCTGGCCCCGGCTTTTCAGGGGGAGGGGGAAAGGGGGGGGGGGGGGGGGGTCAAGCACTTCTCGCTGCTGACCACCCGGCCCCTCGTCGACCAGCTCCGTCCCGCCCGGGCGGACGAGTCGTGGGATCAGACGTTCCCCGGGCCACCGGCTGCGCCGGCCACGGCAGTCGGGTTCCCGATCCCGGTGCCCTCGATGGTCGGACCGGCCGTCCGGCTCGACAGCAGCCGCGACAGCTGGTGGGCCAGCACGGTGAGCAGCAGGTTCAGCACGATGAAGACCACGGCCACGACCGTGAGCACCTGCAGCGGGTTGCCGTCGGCCGAGTAGACGATCTGCCCGGTACGGAGCAGCTCCTGGTAGCCGATGAGCTGCCCGAGCGCCGAGTCCTTGAGGACCACGACGATCTGCGACACCATCGCCGGCAGCATGGCCACCAGCGCCTGAGGGAGCTGGATGGACCGCAGGGTCTGGCCCGGCGTCAGCCCGATCGCGAGACCGGCCTCGCCCTGGCCGCGGGGCAGGTTGCCCACGCCCGACCGCACCAGCTCCGCGATGACGGAGCCGTTGTACAGGATGAGCGCGACCACGACGGCGAGGAACGCCTTGTCGGAGACGCCGGGCAGCAGCTGGCCGAACAGCCCGTAGAAGAACACCATCATGAGCAGCACGGGGACGGCCCGGAAGAACTCGACCACGGTGCCGCTCACCCGCCGCACCAGGGCGAGCTGCGAGAGCCGGCCCATGCCGAACACGAGGCCGAACACGATCGACCCGACGATCGCGAACGCCGCCGCCCGCAGCGTGTTGATCAGGCCGGGGATCAGGTAGTACTGCCAGGTGCGGGCCGAGACGGCGTCCGCCCAGAGCTGCGGCTCCAGCTGGCCCTTGCTGTCGAGCTGGACCAGGACCCACGCGGCCACGGCGACCACGACGACGGCCCCGACCACGTTGCCGACCACGGTCCAGTTCCGGGCCCGCGGCCCGGGCGCGTCGAAGAGTACGGAGGCGCTCATCGCTTCACCGCCAGTCGCTGCGACAGCCAGGTGGTCAGCAGTCCGATGGGGATCACCAGGATCACGTAGCCGATCGCGAACACCGCGAAGATCTCCCACAGGTAGTTGGGGTTGAACTCGATCATCGTCTTCATCGTGGAGGACGTCTCCCAGGAGACGCTGGCCGCCGCGGCGACGGTCGAGTTCTTGAGCAGGGCGATGAGGGTGTTGCCGAGCGGGGCGACGGCTCCGCGGAACGCCTGCGGCAGGATGATCAGCCGAGCGGCCGGCAGGAAGGAGAGCCCGATCGCGCGGGCCGCCTCGGCCTGCCCCAGCGGGACGGTGTTCACGCCGGAGCGGATCGCCTCGCACACGAACGCCGCGTGGTAGACGGCCAGGCCGACGACGGCGAGGCGGAAGAAATTCTGCTCGAAGTTGTCGGCGAGCTGGATCTGGAGCGAGGTCCACACGCCCATGACCATGAAGGTCATGATGATCGTCAGCGGGGTGTTGCGGAAGACGCTCACGTACGTGGTGCCGGCCCAGCGCAGCGATGCGATGGGCGAGATCCGCATGAGCGCGAGCAGCGTGCCGAGCGCCAGCGCGATCAGCGCGCCCCAGAACGTCAGCTGGATGTTGGTCCAGAACGCTCCGAGCACGTCGTACTGCTGCAGGAGCGCGCCGAGCCCTGACAGATAGTCGTTCACGGGTCACCTTTCGGGAGAGGCACGGCCGTGGTCGGCGCGCCCCGGGAGGTCACAGTCGCGGACGGCGGGATGCCGCCCCGCAACGAACCGGGATCGCGTCTCGCTCGGCGGACGCGATCCCGGTTCACTGCGAAGGGACGTCAGGCGCAGGCGGCCGGCGTCGGCGGGTTGAGGTCCGCGTTCGGGGTGTAGTCGGCGCCCTCGGTGTTGGTGGCGACGAGCTCGTCCCAGGTGCCGTCGTCGATCATCTTGGTGATCGCCGCGTTGATGTCCTCGCACCGGTCCGAGCCCTTGGGCAGGCCCACGCCGTACTGCTCCTCGGAGAACGGCGCGCCGACGACCTTCAGGTTCCCGTCGCCGTTGGCGGCGGCGAGACCGGCGAGGATGATGTCGTCGGTCGTGACGGCGTCGACCTGGCCGGCGGCCAGGGCGGTCACGCACTCGGCGTAGCCGGGGCGCTCCAGCAGCTGGACACCCTCGGCGTAGTCGGTCTTGATCTTCTCCGCCGACGTCGAGCCGGTGACCGAGCAGAGGTTCTTGCCCTCCAGGTCCTGCGGGCCGGTGATGTCGGTGTTGTCGGCGGCGACGAGGAGGTCCTGACCGGCCACGAAGTACGGTCCGGCGAAGTCGATGACGTCCTTGCGCTCGTCCGTGATGGAGTAGGTGGCGAAGATCATGTCCACGTCACCGTTCTGGAGCATGCTCTCGCGGTTGGCCGAGGGCGTCTCCTTGAAGGTGATCTGGTCCTCGCTGTAGCCCAGCTCGTTCGCGACGTACCGGGCGACGTCCACGTCGAACCCGGTGTACTCGGCGCCGTCCTGCAGGCCGAGGCCCGGCTGGTCGTACTTGATGCCGATCGTGATGCCGTCGCCGCCCTCGGACGCGCCGCCCTCGGGCTCACCTCCGACCTCGGCTCCGCCACAGGCCGAGAGTGCGAGGGTCGACGCCGCGGCCATCGCCAGCAGCCCCATGGTGTGCTTGCGCATGATTCCCCTTCGGTAGTTCGGGGTCCGGGTAGGACCCCTTGGCTGGGATCAGTCAGTGAAAGATCAGTGGGTCAGGATCTTGGAGAGGAAGTCGCGCGCCCGCTCGCTCTTGGGCGCCGTGAAGAACTCCTCGGGGTGAGCCTCCTCGACGATCTGGCCGTCCGCCATGAAGACCACGCGGTCGGCGGCCTTTCGGGCGAAGCCCATCTCGTGGGTCACGACGATCATCGTCATGCCCTCCTGGGCGAGCGCGACCATCGCATCGAGCACCTCGTTGACCATCTCGGGGTCGAGGGCAGACGTCGGCTCGTCGAACAGCATCACCTTCGGCTGCATCGCCAGTGCTCGTGCGATCGCGACACGCTGCTGCTGGCCGCCCGACAGCTGGGCCGGCATCTTGCCCGCCTGGTTGCCGACGCCCACGCGGTCGAGCAGCGTGCGTGCCTGCTCCTCCGCGGCCTTCTTGGACAGCCCGCGGACCTTGCGCGGCCCGAGCGTGACGTTGTCGAGCACGGTCTTGTGCGCGAACAGGTTGAACGACTGGAAGACCATCCCGACCTCGGCGCGCAGCTGCGCCAGGGCCTTGCCCTCCTCGGGCAGGGTCTTGCCGTCGACGGTGATCGAACCGTCGTCGATGGTCTCCAGGCGGTTGATGGCCCGGCACAGCGTGGACTTGCCGGAGCCGGACGGGCCGATGACGACCAGCACCTCGCCCTTGCGGACGGTGAGGTCGATGTCCTGCAGCACGTGCAGCGCGCCGAAGTGCTTGTTCACGCGCTTCAGCTCGACGAGGGGCGCCCCGAGGGCACGGTCCGACGTCGGAGCGTCCGCGGAGCTGTCGGCCGCCGGTTGGCCGGTGGTCGAGGTGGTCTGGTCCATCCCTTGAACCTAACGATCCGATGTTTCAAGGACCAAGTCGACGGGTCATCCCGGGACAACGTTTCGGTAACAGATGCCCGCAATGCGCCCGAACTCGCCGTTCGGCGGGGCTCGAAAGGGGTCGTAAAATCGAGGCGATGTCCACGACCGCCCTGCCCACAGCCCCGCTCGACGCCGCCACGACCGACACCGCCGTCGGCGACGCCGCGTCCGAGCAGCCCCGCACCTACCTGGTCCGCACGCTCGGGTGCCAGATGAACGTGCACGACTCCGAGCACATGGCCGGCATGCTCGAACAGGCCGGCTACACGCGCGCGTCCAGCCAGGACGAGGCCGCGAACGCCGCCGACGTCGTGGTGATCAACACGTGCGCCGTGCGCGAGAACGCCGCCAACAAGCTGTACGGGAACCTCGGCCAGCTGGCGGGCATCAAGGCCACCCGGCCGGGCATGCAGATCGCCGTCGGCGGCTGCCTGGCCCAGAAGGACCGCGGCGACATCGTCGCGAAGGCCCCGTGGGTGGACGTCGTCTTCGGCACGCACAACCTGGACGCCCTGCCTGTGCTGCTGGAGCGCGCGCGGCACAACGAGGCGGCGCAGGTCGAGATCGCCGAGTCGCTGCAGGTCTTCCCGTCCACGCTGCCGACCAAGCGCGAGTCCGTCTACGCGGGCTGGGTCAGCATCTCGGTGGGCTGCAACAACACCTGCACGTTCTGCATCGTGCCGCACCTGCGCGGCAAGGAGCGCGACCGTCGCCCGGGGGAGATCCTCGCGGAGGTCGAGGCGCTCGTGGCCGCCGGCGCCATCGAGGTGACGCTGCTGGGCCAGAACGTGAACAGCTACGGCGTCGAGTTCGGCGACCGCGGCGCGTTCGCCAAGCTGCTGCGTGCCTGCGGCCGGATCGAGGGCCTGGAGCGGGTGCGGTTCACGTCCCCGCACCCGGCCGCGTTCACCGACGACGTGATCGCCGCCATGGCCGAGACCCCGAACGTCATGCCGCAGCTGCACATGCCGCTGCAGTCCGGCTCCGACCGGATCCTGCGTGCGATGCGCCGCTCGTACCGCTCGGAGAAGTTCCTCGGGATCCTCGACCGGGTCCGGGCCGCGATGCCCGACGCGTCGATCACCACCGACATCATCGTGGGCTTCCCGGGCGAGACCGAGGAGGACTTCGCCGAGACGATGCGCGTGGTCGAGGCCTCGCGGTTCAGCTCGGCGTTCATCTTCCAGTACTCGCCGCGCCCGGGCACGCCCGCCGCGACGATGGAGGACCAGCTCCCCAAGGCGGTCGTGCAGGAGCGGTTCGAGCGTCTGCTCGCCCTCCAGGAGCGCATCGGGGCCGAGGAGGCCGACCAGCAGGTCGGGCGAACCCTCGAGGTGCTCGTCGCCGAGGGCTCGGGCCGCAAGGACGGCGCGACGCACCGCCTGTCGGGCCGCGCGGCGGACAACCGCCTGGTCCACTTCCGCCTCACCACCAGCGTGTCCGACACCCTGCCCGACGCCGCGCCCCTGCCCGGCGTGGACCTCACCCAGGCGCCTGCCGACCTCGACGACCCGCGCCTGTCCGACGTCGTCCCTGCGGGCGTGCCGCGCCCCGGCGACACGGTGACCGTGACGGTCACCAGGGCGGCGCCGCACCACCTGATCGCCGAGCCCGCCGACGCCTCAGGCCTCGTGGTGCGCCGCACCCGGTCGGGCGACGCCTGGGCCGCGCGGGAGAAGGCGCGGCTCGGCGGGGGAGAGGACGAGCACTCGCACGGCACGCCGGCGCCGTCGGGCCCGGTCTCGCTGGGCCTGCCCACCCTGCGCCGCTGACGCGGCTCCGACCTGCGCCGCCGGCGCAGGCATGGCCCGCGCCGCTGACGCGGCAAGGCCGGCCCACGTCACGTGACGGGGCCGGCCCGGTACCGCTCGGTCAGCGGTTCTGCTCGAGGTAGTTCGCCCGGACCTTCTGCGCGCGGGCGACCGGCAGGCAGCACAGGCCCGCGACGACGCAGAGGCCGATGAAGACCCAGGGGAAGCCGTCCCCGGCGTTGAAGCCGCGGAAGTTGTCCTGGTAGTCGCCGACCTGGGCGACCCACCACGCGAGCCAGGTGAGTCCGGCCCCGGCCCACGCCACCACCGCGAAGATCACCCACATCGAGGCGAGGCGGCGCGCCTTGGCGGGGTCACCCCCGTCGGACCACCGGTCCTTGTCCGGCGAGCTCATGCGAGGGCCTTGGCCAGGAGCCCGAACGTCGGGTCGGCCGCGACCGGCACGGGCTTGGGGAGGCGCTCGACGGGGCCGCTGGAGATCTCCCAGGCCTTGTCCTCGCCGATCCGGACGGCCGCGGCGCGGTCCCCGGTCGGCGCACCGGGCTGCGCGATGACCTTGATGCTGCCCGCGAAGGGCAGGGTCGTGGCGTCCTGGAACGTGGCGCGGACGTAGCGGGAGGCGACGTCGATCAGGCGGTCGCCGGCGGGCACGGGGAGCGCCTGCCAGATGCCGTAATCCTTGGGCTCGATCAGCGCGGCGCCGTCGGGAGACCTGACCAGGAGGGCCACGTGGTTGGTCTCCCCGGAGATGCCGGCGGCCTCGATCCACTCCGTGGCCCGGTTCAGCACCGCGGCCAGCGCGAGCACGGGACCCTGCGGCGTCAGCGTCCCGGCGTCGTCGACGACGGCCATCTTGCGCACGATCAGCGAGCTGAGGCCGGCGCCCAGCAGGGGCGAGCCCTCCGGCACCTCGGGCAGGCGCAGCGACTCGCGTGTCTTGGCGGCAGAGGCGTCGTCGCCCAGCGACAGCAGGCTGAGGAGCTCGAATCCGGTCAGCTCGATCGTCTGCTCGGCGCGGCGGTCGGGGGCCGTCGTGGTTCCCTGCTCAGTCATCGGTTCCTCCTCGTCGGGCCGGTCGGCCGCAATTCTTCCAGGTCAAGGTCGGTGCTCTTCAACGGGGGTCGCGTCACCACGGCAAGAGGTCCTTCGCGCCGTCGATGAGGTCGCCGCCCGCGTCCAGGACGTCGCCCGCCGCGTCGGCCACCCCGCCGGCGATGTCCCCGGCCGTGTCCCCGACCCACCCCGCGGCGTCGGACGCGGCGTTCCAGGCACCCTCGGTGATGTTGCCGTCGACGAGGAGGTCGGTGACGGCCCAGGCAGCACCCGCCCCCAGGATCGCCCAGCCGACGGGGTTGGAGACCAGGCCGGCGGCGACGAGCAGCCCGCCGACGCCGAGACCGGCGCTGATGGCGCCGTCGCCGGCCATCCAGTAGTCGCCGGACCCGATGCCCTGGCCCATCTGGAACGCGCCGAACGCGACCGAACCCCAGGCGAAGGCCTTGCCGGCCGTGCCGATGGCACCGCCCCAGCCGCCCGGGAGCGCGTCGGCGACACCCCAGATGCCCTGGCCCCAGCGGGCCCCGAGCTCGACGCCGTTCTGGACCAGGCCACCGATGGTGGCCGCCCAGTTGGCGTCGCCGACGACGTCGAGGACCGTATCGGCCCAGTTCCCGCCGTCGTCACCGCCGCCGGACAGGGTGCCGGTGCCGCTCGCCGAGGCACCGGCGAAGGCGCCGGCGCCTCCGCCCGATCCTCCGCCGGGCCCGCCGCCCGCGTAGTCGCCGCTGGTCTGCTCCTGGGCGTCCGCGTTGCGCTCCACTGCGCTCCTGGCGCCGGCGAGACCGTCCGCGGTGGCGCGGAGCGCGGGCACGTGGTGCCCGTCCCACTCCTCGCGGAACTGGTCGCCGCTCGGCCCCAGCCAGTCCACGCTCGACAGCACGGACGTGACCTCGCTGATGGTGTTGTCGAGCGACTGCGACGCCGCGTCGAACTCCCTCGCGAGGGTGCGCAGCTGTTCGAGGTCGGCACCCCACATCTCACCCATCGGTTCTCCCACCCGTTCGTCCGCCGTCAACTGGTCAGAACCGTAACTGACCTGCGACAACGGGACGAGCAAAGGGGTGTGGGGAGAACTCCCCATGGGGTGGCCGCGGCGACCCTAACCCTCGTCCGACGACCCCTCGTCCGGCTCGGCGTCGGCCGGCGGGGCGAGCGACGCCACGGTCGAGAAGAACTGGCTCGCGGTGACCAGCCCGCACGACACCGTCTGGGCGAGCTGCTCCTCGGTGGCGCCGTGCTCGAAGTCCACCGACACCTCGGCGTACAGGGCGAGCCCCGCACCCTCCTCGCGCGTGTAGACCTTGGGCCAGATGCGCTCGCGGTTCCAGTCGTTCGCCGCCTGGAGCACGGCCAGGCGGGCCGCCGCGGGCAGCGCGCCGGCCCAGCGGCCCCGGACCTGCAGGATCTCGTCGTGCTCGCCGAGCAGCAGGAACCAGAACCGGTTGCCGTCCCAGGTGCCGGTCACGTCGCCGTCGTCGTCGATGCGGAAGCGGTAGCCGCGGCGCGACAGGTCGTCGCCGACCCGCTGCGTCGTCAGCGGCCGCGGCTTCTCGACCGGGGCGTTCGCGAGCGTGCGGACCTGCGCTCCCGTGGGGCGGCGGGCGGCCGGGGGACGCGGGTTGAGCAGACGCGCGAGCCAGCGCCCGGCGCCGCCGCCACCGTTGCGGGGCGGGCTCATGGCGCGGACCTGAGCGGGTCGGGGAACGTCTCGTCGAGATGCTCGAAGAACATGGAGCCCGTGGTCAGCCCGCACTGCAGGAGCTGGTCGAGCTGGTCCTCGGTCACGCCGTGCTCCAGGTCGACCGTCACCTCGGTGTAGACCAGCACCGCCCCGTTGTCGCGCACACGCACGTACGTCTTGGGCCAGATGCGCTCGGCGTTCCACTCGTTGCAGAGCTCGAGGATCTCCTCGAGCCGCTCGATGGTCAGGTCGCGGTGCCACTGCCCCCGCACCTGGAGCACCTCGGAGCTCTCGCCGACCATGAGGAAGTAGAACAGCCAGCCGTGCCACAGCCCGCCGACGTCGCCCTCCGAGTCCACGAAGTAGCTGAACCCGTTCTCGCCGAGCCACTCCACGACGCGGTCCCGCGTGAGCGGCTCAGGGATGCTGGAGGGATCGTCGAGGCCGCCCGTCAGCTCGCGGAGCAGCACACCCTCCACCTGCGCCCGCAGCTCGTCGTCGTCGAGTTCCCTGGGCTCGGGCTGTTGCGGGCCGGTGGCCGCACGGTCGCCGTCGCCCGCCGTGTTCCGGCGTCGTGACCCGAAGAACCTCACCTGACCACAGTACCCGCCAGACCCCCGGTCCCGCTGCGCCCTTCGTCCGGAAAGCCGGGTGGAATCACCCAGGAACGGCCAGGTGCCGCGGCCGGTGCTACTTTCATCCATCGTGCACGCCGTGATCCTGCCCGCCACCCTGCTGCTCGTCCCGGGGACGGCCCCTGGCCTGCGGACGGACCCGCTCGGGGACGTCCGCGCCGCCGTGGCCGCCGCGCTGGCGCGGCTCACCGAGGGGGGCCGGATCCCGCTGGTCCTGGCGCACGGCCCCGCCCTGCGGCACGGCCGGATGCGCCCGTCCCTGGCCGGCTCCGGCATCGGCGACCGCTGGCTGCCCGACCCTCCGCCGGGTGCGGGACGGCGCGCCGGCGCGGCCTGGTCCTGGACGGACGAGATCCGTCAGGTCGCGGGCACCGGCGCCTCGGTGGCGCTCCTGGCGCTCGCGGACGTGCTGGGGGACCGGGTCGCGGAGGTCGAGGTGCTGGAGGTCCCGCCGTCCTGGCCCGGACCGGTCGCCGGGCCCGACCCCCTGCTGCGGGACGCCGCCGGCCTGGTCGTCGCGGGCGGGGGAGTGCCCGGCGGCCTCGACAGCGACCCCGGAGCGCTGACGGACGGCGTCCGCGCCGCCCTCCGTGCGGCGGGCGCCGACGCGTGGACGTCGCAGGTCCAGGCCTTCGCGCAGTCGCACGACCACCTGCCTCTCGAGTACCGCGTGACCACTCTGGCGTGACGGCCCGCGACAGGAGCGGACCGGCGCGCTCCTGCGACGTCGGCATGGTCCTGTGAGGTCGGCAGTCCGCGTCGAAGGGGGAAGAAAGGTGCTGTCCCCCCCCCCGCAACCGCCTCAC
>NZ_JBHWLR010000009.1:0-82478 GCF_042731755.1 Promicromonospora sp. NPDC059942 | reverse complement strand
GGGGGGGGGGCGTCCTTTCTTGGTGGTTGGGGTGGTTTTGGGGGGGGGGGGTGGTGTGTGGGGGGTTCGACCCCCTCCCCCCCCCCCCCCGACACAGACTGCCGACTCTGCGGGGCAAACTGCCGACCGCGTGGGCCCGGCGTCAGGGGGCAGCCGAACCGCCGCGTCCGGTGGGGCCCGCCGCGCTGTCGTCCTCGGCGCCACCCGCCCGTAAGGTTGCCCGGTGATAGTCGTCGCCGTCGTGGGCCCCACCGCCACCGGGAAGTCGGACCTCGCGCTCGACCTGGCCGAGGCGCTGGGCGCTGCGCCCGGTGTCGCGCCCGGCGCCGTGGCGGGCGAGATCGTGAACGCCGACGCCTTCCAGCTCTACCGCGGCATGGACGTCGGCACCGCCAAGGTCCCGCCGGCCGAGCGGCGGGGGATCGTGCACCACCAGCTCGACGTGCTGGACCCGACGCAGGACGCGTCGGTGGCGCGCTACCAGCAGGCCGCGCGCGCCGACCTGGACGCGATCGCAGGCCGGGGCGCGCGCGCCGTCGTCGTCGGCGGCTCGGGCCTGTACGTGCGAGCGCTGCTGGACCAGATGGACTTCCCCGGGACGGACCCGGCCGTCCGGGAGCGGCTCGAGACGCGGGCCGAGACCGAGGGGCGCCGCGCCCTGCACGCCGAGCTGGCGCGGCTGGACCCACTGGCCGCCGAGAGCATCGGGCCGCACAACACCCGCCGCATCGTGCGGGCGCTGGAGGTCATCGAGATCACCGGGCTCCCCTACACGGCCAACCTGCCGCGCCAGGAGTACGTGCGTCCCGCGGTGCAGATCGGGCTGGACTGCTCGCGCGAGGTGCTCGACGCGCGGGTCGGGAGCCGCGTCGACCGGATGTGGGACGGCGGCCTGGTCGAGGAGGTGCGCGGCCTGGCGAGCCCGGAGCAGGGCGGCACAGGGACCGGGCTCGGCGTCACCGCCGCGCGCGCCGTCGGCTACGCCGAGGTGCTCGCCTGGTGGCGCGGCGAGTCCACCGAGGCCGAGGCCAGGGAGGCCGTCACCGCGAACACGCGGCGCCTCGCGCGCAAGCAGATGGGCTGGTTCGGCCGCGACCCGCGCGTGCACTGGCTCGACGCCGCCTCGCCCCACCTGCTGGACGACGCCCTCGCTGTCGTGGCCGCCGCCGACGCCGGGACCTTGGCGGTTGCCGGGACCGAGCCGGTGCGCCGTAGCCTGGGGTCATGACGCAGCCCGCGACCAGCCCCGTGCCCTCCGTCCCGACCCCCGGGACCCTCGCTTTCACCAAGGGCCACGGCACGCAGAACGACTTCGTGCTGATCGCGGACCCGCAGGGGCTGCTCGACCTGACGCCCGCCGACGTGCGCCGGCTCGCCGGCCGCCGCGCCGGGATCGGCGGCGACGGCGTGATCCGCCTCGCGCCCACCGCTGCCCTCGCGAGCGCGGGCGAGGAGGCCGCCCAGGCGGCCCTCGCGCAGGACCCAACGGCCGAGTGGTTCATGGACTACCGCAACGCCGACGGCTCCGTGGCCGAGATGTGCGGCAACGGCGTGCGCGTCTTCGCCGCGTTCGCCGAGCAGGAGGGCCTCGCCGACCTGTCCGCCGGCCCGCTCAGCCTCGGTACGCGCGCCGGCGTCAAGCGCGTGACCAAGGAGGCGAACGGCTGGTACGCCGTCGACATGGGCCGCTGGTTCCTGCCCGGCGGCGAGTCCGCGGCGGCCGACGGCTACGACGCCGCGGTGGCGGTGCGCGGCTGGACGGCGCCCCGGCCCGCCCTGAGTGTCGACCTCGGCAACCCGCACACCGTCGTCGCCCTCGCGAGCGTCGAGGAGCTCGCCTCGCTGGAGCTCTTCCACGCCCCCGAGGTCGCGCCCGTGCCGCCGCACGGCACCAACGTCGAGCTCGTGGTGCCGCTGGGCGAGGAGGAGGGGCCCGACGGCGTCGTCGGGCGCCTGCGCATGCGCGTGCACGAGCGCGGGGTGGGCGAGACGCCGTCCTGCGGCACCGGTGCCTGCGCGGCGGCGCTCGCGGTGCGGACCTGGCAGGGCGGCTCGTCCGGCGCCGGCGCCCCCGACACGTGGATCGTCGAGGTGCCGGGCGGCGAGGTGCGCGTGCGCGTGCTGCCGGGCGGCAACGTCGAGCTCGCGGGCCCGGCGGAGCTGGTCTACTCGGGCAGCGTCTCGCTCTGACTCAGGGTGACGCTACAGACCAGGTGAGAGGGCTGCGGCCGAGCCCGGCTATCCTCCGAGCAGTGCCGCCGGCACGACCGCGATCCCGTCGCGGCGTCGGTAGGCGTGCTCGCCTGCCGTGATGACGACCGACTGGTCTACCGATGGACAACTTTCTGGTCGACCGCTGGACATGGTTCTGATCTACCGATCGACAAACATGTGGTCGCGTCAGTCCGTCACGCGGAGCACCCGGAAGCCCTTGGACGATGTCGTCCGCTCGACCGGGAGCCCCAGCGACTCGGTGATCCAGCGGGCCAGTGAGTCGGAACCCAGGTTCTTCTGCACCACGAGCCAGGCCGCCGCGTCCGGCTCCAGCCGGGGCAGCCAGCGCGTCAGCAGCTCGTGCAGCGCCTCCTTGCCCACCCGGATCGGCGGGTTGGACCAGCAGGCGGCGAACCGCACGTCGTCGGGCACGTCGTCGGGCAGGGCCGCCCGGACGTTCTCCAGACCCAGCCGCTCGGCGTTGCGCCGCACCAGGTCGAGCGCGCGCTCGTTGACGTCGACCGCCCAGACCGTGGCCTCCGGCGCCGCCAGCGCCAGGCTGATCGTGATGGGTCCCCACCCGCAGCCCAGGTCGAGCAGGTCGCCCGTGGCCGGGGGCGCGGGCACGTGGTCCAGCAGCACCGCGGTGCCCTTGTCGAGCCCGCCGGGGGAGAAGACGCCGGCCGCCACCTCGACCTCCAGCGTGCGGCCGGCGAGGCGGACGGTCCTGGTGCGGCGCTCGTCGTCCGAGGCGGGCTGTGCGGTGAAGTAGTGGTCGCTGGACACCGGACGATCCTAGGCGGTTGCCGCCCGTGGCGACCGGTGCCAGCCTGCGGGCATGGAGATCGCCGAGGCCACCGTGGAGCGGTGGGACGACGTGCAGACGGTGTTCGGCACGCGCGGCGGCGCCCACCACTGCCAGTGCCAGCGCATCCGGCTGGGCGACCGCGCCTGGTGGTACATGCCGGTCGAGGAGCGCGAGCACACGCTGCGGGAGCAGCTCGACCCGCCGCCGGAGGCGCCGACCTCGGGCGCCCTGCTCGGCTACGTCGACGGCGAGCCGGCCGGCTGGGTCGCGGTGGCGCCCCGGACCGAGTTCGTCCGCTACCGCGGCAGCCAGGTCCCGTGGGCGGGCCGGCACGAGGACAAGGACGACGCCGGCGTGTGGGCCGTCACGTGCTTCGCCGTGCGTGTGGGCTACCGCAAGCAGGGCCTGATGTACGGGCTCGCGGCGGCCGCCGTCGAGCACGCGCGCGAGCGCGGCGCGCAGGCGGTCGAGGGCTACCCCATCGTCCCGGACCCGGGGCAGCAGATCACCTGGGGCGAGGTCAACGTGGGCACGCCCGGGCCGTTCGCGGCGGCGGGCCTGACGGAGGTCAGCCGGCCGACCAAGCGGCGTCGGGTCATGCGGCTCGACTTCTGAACCGCCGCCGGCGCCGCAACCGCCGGCCACGCCCCCGGCCCACCAGCGCCGCGTCACCCCCACGGCGGGTAGTCCGGGAACCGGCTCACGCCGAGACCCACCGCGTCGGACCAACGGTGGACCCACTCGTCGAGGTCCCGGATCCCGACCGGCTCCCGGAGCGTCGTCAGGTAGGTCTCGTGGGCGGCGACGACCTCCCGGCCGAGCCCGCGCTCCCGGACCTCGGCGACGAGGCGCTCCCGCAGGCCGGCGGTGGCCGCCCGGTCGTCGAGCAGGACGCTGTGCGCGATGCCGACGAGGTCGCCGTCCGCCAGCCCGGCCACGCCGGTCCGCACGATGTCGGGGGAGCGGACCACCGGCCGCGGGGGCGGCGTCAGGAGCATCGTCGCCCGCCAGTCGTAGTCCGGGTCGCGCAGGTGGCCGCGCAGGGCGGGAACGACCATGTCGGTAGGGCACGAGCGGTGCTCCAGGGGCAGCATCCGCCGCATGCGGCTCACCACCGAGGGGCCGCTCCGTCTGGAACGGGCGATGACCGTGTGCCCGTCCGCGCCGTCGCGCACCAGGGCGACGATTCGCACGGTCTCCTCGTCGGTCCACGGGCGGCCCGTCCGGTCGGGTCCCTCGGTCTCTTCGGGCATGGTCGTACCGTCCCCTGCGTGTGGTGGTCGTCGTCCTCACAGTCTCAGCGGCCGCCGTCGGCTCGTGCTGGTTATCCACAGGCGCGATCGCCACGGCAGCGGGTTGGGGAAAGACATAGCCGCGGGACTTTCAGGCGTGGGAAACTTGTTGTAACGAGCACGAACCATCGAGAGTTAGGTAATACATGACCCACACCCCGACAGAGCCCGAGCTCCCCGCAGAGGAGACGCCCGAACTCCGCGCGGCCCAGGCAGACGCCCAGGCGATCGCGAACGATGTCGTGGCACGGGTTCTCGCTCGGGCGGGGACCGCACGTGCCGACGGCGGAACGGTGCACACCGTGGCCGACGGCGACCAGCTGGACCTCGAGGAGCGCACCGCGCTGCGTCGCGTGGCCGGCCTGTCGACCGAGCTCGAGGACGTCACCGAGGTCGAGTACCGGCAGCTTCGCCTGGAGAAGGTGGTGCTCGTCGGCCTGTTCTCGGGCGGCGAGCACGCGGCCCGCGACGCGGAGATCTCGCTGCGCGAGCTCGCCGCGCTGGCCGAGACCGCCGGCTCCCAGGTGCTGGACGGCCTGCTGCAGCGACGGCAGAAGCCCGACCCCGGCACGTACCTCGGGTCCGGCAAGGCGCTGGAGCTGGCCCAGGTGGTCCTGGCGACCGGCGCCGACACCGTGATCGTCGACAGCGAGCTCGCCCCGTCCCAGCGCCGTGCGCTGGAGGACGTGGTGAAGGTCAAGGTCGTCGACCGCACGGCCCTGATCCTGGACATCTTCGCGCAGCACGCGAAGTCCCGTGAGGGCAAGGCCCAGGTCGAGCTCGCCCAGCTCGAGTACCTCCTGCCGCGCCTGCGCGGCTGGGGCGAGTCGATGTCCCGCCAGGCCGGTGGCCAGGTGGGCGGCGCGGGGGCCGGCATGGGCTCGCGCGGTCCCGGTGAGACCAAGATCGAGCTGGACCGGCGGCGCATCCGCGACCGGATGGCCAAGCTGCGGCGCGAGATCGTCGCGATGAAGCCGGCCCGCGAGACCAAGCGGCTGAGCCGCAAGCGGAACGCAATCCCCGCGGTCGCGATCGCGGGCTACACCAACGCCGGCAAGTCGTCGCTGCTCAACGCGCTGACCGGCGCGGGCGTGCTGGTGCAGAACGCGCTGTTCGCCACGCTGGACCCGACGGTCCGGCGGACGAAGACGGAGGACGGCCGCGTCTACACGTTCACCGACACGGTCGGGTTCGTGCGGCACCTCCCGCACCAGCTCGTCGAGGCGTTCCGGTCCACGCTGGAGGAGGTCGGCGACGCCGACATCCTGCTGCACGTGGTCGACGCGTCCCACCCGGATCCGGAGGGGCAGATCGCGGCGGTCCGCGAGGTGCTGTCCGAGATCCCGGCGTTCGAGAACGTCCACGAGATCGTGGTGCTGAACAAGGCCGACGTCGCCGACCCGACGGTCGTCGGCCGGATCCAGCGGCGCGAGCGGCACACCGCCGTCGTCTCCGCGCACTCCGGCGAGGGGATCGCCGAGCTGCGTGCCCGGATCGCGGCCGAGCTGCCGCGGCCCGGCGTGCACGTCGACCTGGTGGTCCCGTACGAGCGGGGCGACCTGGTGCACCGGGTGCACGAGCACGGTGACATCGAGCTCACCGAGCACGTCGCCGCCGGCACGCACCTGCGCGGCCGGGTGGACGAGCAGCTCGCCACCGAGCTGCGTCAGGTCGCCGTGGCGCACTGACCCGGCGCGCCCCACCTGTCAGACGCCCAGGTCCCTCCGGGGACCTGGGCGTCTGACGCGTTTCGGGGACGGCTCCAGGCAGGGCGAAGGACTACGCAAGCGGCTTGCAGAGCCGCGCAACCACTGCAAGCGATTTGCGTTCGTCGTGGCTAGGATCGATCTCATGTCGAGACGGCTGGCGGATGTTGCGAAGAAGGTCGGCGTGAGCGAGGCGACGGTCAGTCGCGTGCTCAACGGGAAGCCCGGGGTGTCCCAGGGCACGCGGGACGCCGTGCTCACGGCCCTGGACGTGCTGGGCTACGAGCGGCCCACCAAGCTGCGGGGCAGCCGCGGCAAGCTCGTCGGGCTGGTCCTGCCGGAGCTCGTCAACCCGATCTTTCCCGCGTTCGCCGAGGTGATCGGCGGGGCGCTCGCCCAGCAGGGGTTCACCCCGGTGCTGTGCACCCGGACGGCCGGCGGCGTGACCGAGGCCGAGTACATCGACCTGCTGCTCCAGCAGCAGGTCTCGGGCGTGATCTTCGCGGGCGGCTTCTACGCCGAGCGGGAGGCCGACCACGCGCACTACCGGCGGCTGGAGGACCTGGGGCTGCCGGTGGTGCTGATGAACGCCTCGATCGAGGACCTGGCGTTCCCCCGCGTGGCCTGCGACGACCTCGTGGCGATGGAGCAGGCGATGGGCCACGTCACCTCGATGGGGCACCGGCGCGTGGGCCTGCTGCTCGGCCCGGCCGACCACGTGCCGTCGGAGCGCAAGCTCGCCGCCGCCCAGCGGTTCGCGGAGCGCCAGGGCCTGGAGCTCGACCCCGGCCTGGTCGTGCACTCGCAGTACTCCCTGGAGAGCGGCCAGGCCGCGGCCAACCGCCTCATCGAGGCCGGTGCCACGGCGATCGTCTGCGCCAGCGACCCGCTGGCGCTCGGTGCGATCCGGGCGGTGCGCCGGGCCGGGCTGTCCTGCCCGGCCGACGTGTCGGTCGTGGGCTTCGACGACTCCGCGCTGATGAACTCCACCGACCCGGCGCTGACGACCGTGCGCCAGCCCATCGAGCCGATGGGCCGGGCCGCCGTGGACCTGCTGGCCGGGCTGATCGCCGGCAACGACGTGCCGCGCGACGAGCTGCTCTTCGAGCCGGAGCTCGTGGTGCGCGCCTCCACCGCCTCGGCCAAGGTGGCCGCCCACTGAGCGGTCACCCCGGAGCGTTGTCACAATTGAATCAAATTGTTGTCGAGTTCTTGCGCGGTCGTTGTCACGTGATTTACGGTTCACGGCATGACGACGACGTCCGACGCGCCCCTCGAACCGCGCTCAGCCCCCAGCGACTGGTGGCGCAGCGCCGTGATCTACCAGATCTACCCCCGCAGCTTCGCGGACGGGAACGGCGACGGCACCGGTGACCTCGCCGGCGTCCGCTCGCGTCTGGGGTACCTGCGCGACCTCGGCGTCGACGCGATCTGGTACACGCCCTGGTACGCCTCGCCCCTGGCGGACGGCGGCTACGACGTGCGCGACTACCGAACGATCGACCCGGCGTTCGGCACGCTGGCGGACGCCGAGGCGCTGATCGCCGAGGCCCGCGAGGTGGGCATCCGGACGATCGTCGACGTGGTGCCCAACCACATCTCCTCGGAGCACGAGTGGTTCCAGGCCGCGCTGGCGGCCGGGCCGGGCTCGCCCGAGCGGGAGCGGTTCTGGTTCCACGACGGCAAGGGCCCGGGCGGCGAGCAGATGCCTACCGGCTGGGTCTCCAGCTTCCAGGGCGAGACCTGGACCCGCACCACGAACCCGGACGGCACGCCCGGCCAGTGGTACCTCCACCTGTTCACCCCCGAGCAGCCGGACGTCAACTGGAACCACCCCGACGTGCGCCAGGAGCACGAGGACGTGCTGCGGTTCTGGTTCGACCGCGGCGCGGCCGGCATCCGGATCGACTCGGCGGCGCTCATCATCAAGGACCCGGAGCTGCGCGAGGTCCCCGCGACGCCCGGCCCCGGCGAGCACCCGCACCTGGACCGCGACGAGATCCACGACGTCTACCGCGGCTGGCGGCGCGTCGCCGACGACTACGCGGAGCCCCGCGTGCTGGTCGGCGAGGTGTGGCTTGCCGACCAGGAGCGGTTCGCGCAGTACCTGCGCCCGGACGAGATGCACACCGCGTTCAACTTCGACTTCATGGCGCGCCCCTGGGACGCCAAGGAGCTGCGCGAGTCGATCCGGACCACGCTCGAGGCGCACGCCCCGGTCGGCGCGCCGGCCACGTGGGTGCTCTCCAACCACGACGTCACGCGGCCCGTGACCCGGTACGGCCGCGAGGACTCGTCCTTCGACTTCGCCGCCAAGCGGTTCGGCACGCCGTCCGACGTGGACCTCGGCACCCGCCGCGCGCGGGCCGCGTCCCTGCTGGTCGCCGCGCTGCCGGGCGCCCTGTACGTCTACCAGGGCGACGAGCTCGGCCTGCCCGAGGCCGAGGTGCCGCGCGAGCTGATCCAGGACCCCATGCACTTCCGCTCCGAGGGGGTGGACCCGGGCCGCGACGGCTGCCGCGTCCCCCTGCCGTGGGCACGCACGGGCGCGAGCCTGGGCTTCGGGCCCGACGACGGCGCGGCGCCCTGGCTGCCCCAGCCGGCCGGCTGGGCCGACCTCTCGGTCGAGGCCCAGGACGCCGACCCGGGCTCGATGCTCAGCCTGTACCGCCACGCGCTGCACCTGCGCCGCGGCCTCCCCGCGCTGCACGCCGACGAGTTCGCGTGGCTCGACCTCGGCGGGGACGACGTCCTCGCCTTCACCCGCGGCGCCGGCTTTGCCTGCGTCGCCAACCTCGGGACGACCCCCGTCCCCCTGCCCGCCGGGGCCACGGTGCTCCTGGCGAGCGGCCCCGTCGACGGCGTCGTCGGACCGGACATCGCTGTCTGGCTCGGCCTGCCGTCCTGATCCTCGGCGTCCGGCCGAGAGCAACCTCTACCCCCAGACGTGCCGACCCAGCGGCACACGACCAAGGAGTGACAATGAAGTCAGCACAGAATCGCGCGGCGTTCGCCCTGGTGGGCGTCCTCTCGCTCGCGGGAACCCTCACGGCCTGCGGTGGGTCCTCGGACGCCTCCGACGAGCCGACGGGCCCGGTGACCATCGAGGTCTCCATCGACGCCGGCCTCGAGCAGCCCGCGATCGACGCGTTCGACGAGCGCATCGCGCAGTTCGAGGAGGCCAACCCGGACATCCAGGTGGAGACCAAGGAGTTCACCTGGTCCGGCACCACGTTCGCCGCCGAGCTCGCGGGCGGCACGCTGCCCGACGTCTTCCCGATCCCGTTCACGGACGGCCGGGCCCTCATCGAGCGCGGCCAGATCGCCGACGTCCATGAGCTCGTGGCCGAGCTCCCGTACGCCGACCAGTTCAACCCCACCGTCGCCGCCGCGGGCCAGGACGCCGAGGGCAACATGTGGGCCGTGCCGATCGCTGCCTACAACCAGGGCCTGCACTACAACCGGGCGCTCTTCGAGGAGGCCGGCCTCGACCCGGACAACCCCCCGGCCACCTGGGACGAGGTGCGCGAGGCGGCCAAGACGATCGCGGACAAGACCGGCCAGGCCGGCTACGCCCACATGACCCAGAGCAACACCGGCGGCTGGATCCTGACCACGGAGACCTACGCGCTGGGCGGCCGCGTGGTCGAGGGCGAAGGTGACGACATCACCGCGACCGTCGACAACGACGCCACGGTCGCGGCCCTGGAGATGCTCCGCGAGATGCGCTGGGAGGACAACTCCATGGGCTCCAGCTTCCTGTACGACTGGGGCACCATCAACCAGGACTTCGCCGCCGGCAAGATCGGCATGTACGTCTCGGGCGGCGCCAACTACCCCAACCTGTTCACGCAGAACCAGATGAACCCGGACGAGTACGGCGTGACCGTGCTGCCGCTGGAGGGCGACGACGCCGGCACGCTCGGCGGCGGCACCCTCGCCGCGGTGAGCTCCGCGGCGTCCGAGGCCGAGCAGGCGGCGGCCGTGAAGTGGATCGACTTCTACTACATCTCCAAGCTGACCGACCAGGAGCAGGCGGTCGCCGAGGCCGAGGTCGCCTCGGAGACCGACCAGCCGGTCGGCGCCCCCGCCCTGCCGATCTTCGACCGCGAGACCTACGAGCAGCAGCAGGGCTGGATCAAGGACCTCGTCAACGTCCCGCTGGAGAACTTCGCCCCGATGACGGACCAGATGTTCGACCAGCCCGTCATCCCCGAGCCCGCCGTCGCCACCCAGGACGTGTACGCGGCGCTCGACCCGGTGGTCCAGGCGGTGCTGACGGACGAGAACGCGGACATCGACGCGCTCCTCGCCGACGCCCAGACCCAGGTCCAGGGACTGCTCGACCGCAGCTGACCTGCCGATGACGACACTGTCCAGCCCGCTCCGGACGACGACGGCCTCGCGGCCGTCGTCGTCCGGACCCCGGCCGCGTGCCCGCCGCACGCCCCGGGACTGGCTGCGCGACGGCGGCCTGAGCACCCTGATCATCGCCCTGCCGATGATCCTGGTCTTCGGGGTGTTCTCCTGGTTCCCGATCGGCCGGGCGCTCGTCATGAGCGTCCAGCAGACGAACCTCATCTCGACCCCCGAGTTCGTGGGGCTCGACAACTTCGTGTTCGTGCTGCAGGACCCGCTGCTGGGCAAGGCCGTGGCCAACACCCTGTGGTTCGCGCTGCTCGCGCTGGTGTTCGGCTACCCGCTGCCGCTGGCAGCCGCCGTGCTGATGAGCGAGGTGCGGCGCATGCGCGGCCTGTTCTCGGCGCTCGCGTACCTGCCCGTCGTCGTGCCGCCCGTCGTGGCCGTGCTGCTGTGGAAGTTCTTCTACGACGCCTCGCCCTCCGGCGTGTTCAACACCATCGCCGGCTGGGTGGGCCTCGGGCCGTTCCCCTGGCTGCAGGACGCGTCCAGCGCCATGCCGTCCCTGGTGCTGGAAGCCACCTGGGCCGCGGCCGGCGGCACTGTCATCATCTACCTCGCCGCCCTCGTCGGGGTGCGCACCGAGCTCTACGAGGCGGCCGAGGTGGACGGCGCGGGCGTGTGGCGCAAGATCTGGCACGTGACCCTGCCGCAGCTGCGCGGCGTCCTGTTCATCACGCTGATCCTGCAGGTCATCGGCACGTCCCAGGTGTTCCTGGAGCCGTTCCTGTTCACCGGCGGCGGCCCCAACAACGCGACCCTCACCATCCTCATGCTGATCTACGACTACGCGTTCGGCAGCAGCCTCGGCGGCAACTACGGGGCCGCGACCGCCCTGAGCCTCATGCTCGCCGGCGTCCTGGCCGTCCTGTCCGCGATCTACTTCCGCGTGACCCGACCCTGGAGCAGCTGACATGGCAGGAAACAACCGGCCGGGTGCCGGACCCGCCGTCGCCGAGCGGGGCATCGTCTCGTCCCACGACCGGCGGCGGGCCAGCGTACGGGGCTCGCTCGGCGTGCTCCAGGGCGGCCTCCTGGTCACCCTGGTCCTCGCCGGGCTCGGGCCGATCCTCTGGCTCGCCAAGGCCGCCGTCACTCCGACGCAGGACACCCTGCGCCAACCGCTCGGCCTCTTCCCGAACGGGATCGACTGGGCCAACCTCTCCACCGCGTGGGGCCGCGCGGAGATCGACCACTACTTCGTCAACACGCTGATCCTCGCGGTCGGGGCCTGGTTCTTCCAGCTCCTGGTCGCGACCACGGGCGGCTACGTGCTGTCCGTGCTGCGACCGCGGTACGGCAACCTCGTCTTCGGCCTGGTGCTGGCGACGCTCTTCGTGCCGGCGGTCGTGCTGCTCGTCCCGCTGTACCTCACCATCCTCGACGTGCCGCTGCTGCACATCAGCCTGCTCAACACGTTCTGGGCGGTCTGGCTGCCGATGGGCGCCAGCGCGTTCAACGTGCTGCTCGTCAAGCGGTTCTTCGACGGCCTGCCCCGCGAGGTCTTCGAGGCCGCGCGGGTCGACGGCGCCGGACCCTTCCGGCTGCTGTGGTCCGTCGTGCTGCCGATGTCCAAGCCCATCCTCGGCGTCGTCTCGGTCTTCGCCGTGATCGCCGCCTGGAAGGACTACCTCTGGCCGCTGCTGGTGCTGCCCGACCCGGACAACCAGCCGCTGTCCGTCCGCCTGCCCGCGATCGCGCCCTACCTGGAGCTCGACGTGTTCCTCGCGGCGCTCGCGATCTCGACCGTGCTGCCCATCGCGCTGTTCCTCGCGTTCCAGCGCCTGTTCCTCAGCGGGGCGGGCCTGGGCGGGGCCGTGAAGGGGTAGCCGGCGGGCCTTCCGGCGCTCGGCCGGACCTGTGGACGAGGCAGGGTGGATGTCGGTGGTCCGGCCTAGGATCGAGCGTGTGACCAGCCTTCCCGACGCACCTGCCGCACGCACCGATTCCGCCGAGATTCCCGAGGTGGAGGAGCTGCTCGACCTCGCCGTCGGACAGCTCGGTGGCGGGCGCAGAGAGGGTCAGCACCGCATGGCCGTCGCGGTCGGCGAGGCGATCGACAAGGGTGAGCACCTGCTGGTGCAGGCGGGCACGGGTACGGGCAAGTCGCTCGGGTACCTGGTGCCCGCCGTCCGGCACGCCGTGGCCGCGCAGTCCAAGGTCATCGTCTCCACCGCGACGCTCGCCCTGCAGCGGCAGGTCATCACGCGCGACCTGCCGCTCGTGGCGAAGGCCGTCGCGCCGGCGCTGCCGCGTGAGCCACGCGTCGCGCTGCTCAAGGGCTGGCACAACTACCTGTGCGTGCACAAGGTGGGCGGCGGCTACCCGGAGGACGAGACCACCCTCTTCGACCTGCCCGGCGGCGAGGACCATCCCAAGACCGAGGAGGCGGCCGGCGGCGCCGCCCGCAGCCGCCGGCGGGACGACGGCGCGTCGCTCGCCGACCACGTCCGGCGCCTGCACGAGTGGGCGGGCGAGACCGAGACGGGCGACCGGGACGACCTCGTGCCCGGCGTGCCGGAGCGGGCCTGGCGCCAGGTGTCCGTCACGGCGATGGAGTGCCTGGGCGGCAAGTGCCCCATGCTCGCGGAGTGCTTCCCGGACAAGGCCCGGGCCGCCGCCCGCGAGGCGGACGTGGTGGTCACCAACCATGCCATGCTCGGCATCGCGGCCACGGGCAGCCCGGGCGTGCTCCCGGAGCACGACGTCGTGGTGGTCGACGAGGCGCACGAGCTCACCGACCGCGTGACGTCGTCGGCCACCGTGGACCTGTCCATGGCGTCGGTGGAGAGCGCGGCGCGGCTCGCCCGGCGGCACGCGGGCACCAACACCGACACCCTCGACGCGGCGGCGCAGAGCCTCGGCACCCTGCTGGTCACCGCGCCGGCCGAGCGGTTCCCGAGCGGGTTGCCGGACGAGCTGCGCATGGCGGTCGGCGCGGTGCGCGACGCCGCGCGCGAGGTGCTGAGCACGCTGAAGCCCGAGGCCGGTGGCAAGGGCGCCAAGGGCAAGGACGCGGGCCAGCCCGACCCGGGGCTCAAGATGGCGCAGGGCGCCATGCTCCAGCTCTTCGAGACGGCCGAGCGCATGGCGTCGCAGGACACGACCTCGGACGTGCTCTGGTGCTCGCGCCCGGACAACGGCTGGGGCGGGTTCGGCGACAACGTGACACGGCTGCACGCCGCTCCGCTGCACGTGGCCGGCCTGATCCGCACGCACCTGCTGGGCGAGTCGACGGGCGTGTTCACCTCGGCGACCTTGGCGCTGGGCGGAACGTTCGACGCCGTGGCCGGCACGCTCGGCCTCAACGGTGCGGACGCCCCGCCGTGGCACGGCTTCGATGCGGGCAGCCCGTTCGACTACCCCAAGCAGGGCATCCTCTACATCGCGCGCCACCTGCCCGCCCCGGGCCGCGAGCCGACCACGGAGGCGCAGCTCGACGAGATCGCGGAGCTCATCACGGCCGCCGGCGGCCGCACGCTCGGGCTGTTCTCGTCCCGGCGCGCTGCGAACGCCGCGGCGGAGGCGATGCGGGAGCGCCTGGACTTCCCGATCCTGGCGCAGGGCGACGACCAGCTCCCGACCCTCGTGCGCGAGTTCGCCGAGGACCCGGCCACGTGCCTGTTCGGCACGCTGTCCCTGTGGCAGGGCGTCGACGTGCCGGGGCCGTCCAACCAGCTCGTGCTCATCGACCGCATCCCGTTCCCGCGCCCGGACGACCCGGTCAAGGCGGCGCGCGCCCGCGCAGTCGAGCAGGCGGGCGGCAACGGGTTCATGGCGGTCTCGGCGCAGCACGCGGCGCTGCTGCTCGCGCAGGGCGCGGGGCGCCTGGTGCGCAGCATGGACGACCGGGGCGTCGTGGCGGTCCTCGACCCGCGGCTCGCGACGGCGCGGTACGCGTCGTTCCTGACCCGGTCGATGCCCGGGTTCTGGCCCACCACCGACCCGAAGCTGGTCCGCGCCGCGCTCGCCAGGCTCGACACATAGCCTGAGGGCATGGCAGCCCCCTCGGACGTCCCCGCGGCCCAGCCCGCCGGATCCCGCACCACCAAGATCGCCGTGGTGGGTGCGGGGGCGGTGGGATCGACGCTCGCCTTCGCGGCGCTGACCCGCGGCTCGGCCCGCACCATCGCCCTGCTCGACATCGACCGGCAGAAGGTCGACGCCGAGGTGCTGGACCTGCAGCACGGGCTGATGTTCACGTCCCAGGCGCACGTGATCGGTTCTGACGACCCGGCGGTGTGCGAGGGGGCCGACGTCGTGGTGGTCACGGCGGGCGCCAAGCAGAAGCCCGGCCAGAGCCGCGTCGACCTGGCGGAGGCGACGATCGGGCTGATGCGCACCATCCTGCCGGGCCTGGTCGAGGTAGCCCCCGACGCGACCTACCTGATGGTGACCAACCCCGTGGACGTGGTGACCTACGCGGCCCTGAAGATCTCGGGGCTGCCGCGCGAGCGGCTCTTCGGCAGCGGCACCGTGCTCGACTCGTCGCGGCTGCGCGTCGTGCTCGCCGAGCGGTGCGGGGTGGCCGTCGGGAACGTGCACGCCTACATCGCCGGGGAGCACGGCGACTCGGAGATCGCGCTGTGGAGCTCCGCCTCGATCGGCGGCGTGCCGCTGCTCGACTGGGTGCCGGTCGGCGGCGCCGCGCCCCTGGACGCCGCGGTGCGTGCGGAGGTGCACCACGAGGTGGTCGACTCGGCCTACCGGATCATCGCGGGCAAGGGCGCCACCAACTACGCCGTGGGCCTGGCCGCGACCCGCATCATCGAGGCGGTGCTGAAGGACGAGCGCCGGATCATGCCGGTGTCCTCGCTGCTGGACGACTACCACGGCATCAGCGACGTCTGCCTGTCGGTGCCGTCCCTGGTGGACCGGCGGGGCGTCACGAGCACGGTGGAGGTGCCGATGTCGGACGACGAGCTGGCCGGGCTGCGCGCGTCGGCCGACAGCGTGCGCGCGGTACAGCGGCGCTTCGGGTTCTAGGGCCGCCCCGGGATCGACGTCGACCTGGCTCGTCCGGGCACGAGAAAGGCCCGGCCACCGGAAACCGGCGGCCGGGCCTTGTCCGTTTCTCTGCGGTCAGAGGCTGCGCAGCACCGCGACGACGCGGCCCAGGATCTGCGCCTCGTCACCCGGGATGGGCTCGTAGGCCGGGTTCTGCGGCAGCAGCAGCACGTGCCCGTCGGTCTGCTTGAACGTCTTGACCGTGGCCTCGCCGTCGATCATGGCGGCGACGATCTCGCCCTGCTCGGCGACATTCTGGCGGCGCACCACGACCCAGTCCCCGTCGCAGATCGCGGCGTCGACCATCGAGTCGCCCGCGACCTTGAGGAGGAACAGCTCGCCGTCACCGACGAGCTGGCGGGGGAGCGGGAAGACGTCCTCGACGACCTGCTCGGCGAGGATCGGCCCACCGGCCGCGATGCGGCCGACCAGCGGCACGTACGACGGCGGCGGCGTGCTCGCGTCGTCCGGCACCGAACCGCCCCAGTGGACCTGGCCGCTACGCCGCGGCTCGGGCCAGTGGATCTCGCCGCGTGTCGGCTTCTCGACCTGCTCGGCCAGGGGCTCGACGAGCTCCATCGCGCGCGGCCGGTTGGGGTCGCGGCGCAGGAAGCCCTTCTTCTCCAGCATCTGGAGCTGGTGCTTGACGCTCGACGGGCTGGCCAGCCCGACGGCCTCGCCGATCTCGCGCATCGACGGCGGGTATCCGCGCGTCTCGAACGACTGCCGGATCGTGTCCAGCACAAGGCGCTGCCGCTCGGTGAGGCGGTCTGCCGGCGAGATCGCGTGCACGTCGGCGACCGCCCCGTCGCCCGGCGCGTCCAACGTGGCGACACCCGAGAGTGCCGTGTCGACGGCTCTCGTGTCGCTGGTCCCGTCCCGTCCCGTCATGCCCGTGCCCCTCCCGTTCCGACAAATGTTCTCCTGTGCGCTGCCCACTCTAGATCACAAATGTGCTCGGCTCAAACGAATGTTCGAGCGTGTCTCGACTTCTACGGTGTCCCGTGCTACACAATGGTACGAGCGTTCGACGAACGTGTGTATGACGGACAACCGTTCGAGTCATCTTTCGAGGAGGGGCCATGGGGGACGTGATCCCGCTGCGGCAGTACACCCCGGCGTACGGGCAGGCGTATGCGACGGTGCCCGGATCGAGCGCGGTCCGGGCGTACCGGCCGGACCCGGGATACACGCAGAGCCGGGCGTCCGCGCCGCCCCGGCCCCGCCCGGCTGCCCCCTCGTACGCGCCGCGCGGGCGGCGCACCTTCGCCGACCGGCTCGGGCTCGCCGGGCTGCGGCTCACGCGGCGCGGCCGGGTCGTGCTGGTGCTGCTGGCGATGCTCGTGGTCGCGCCGATGGCGACGTGGGGCGCGACCGCGGTCGCCAGCTCGCCGGGCGAGCCCACGGAGGTCCGGGTGCACGCGGTGCAGCCGGGGGAGACGCTCTGGGGCTTCGCCGAGCAGGTCGCGAAGCCCGGGGAGGACGTGCGGCAGGCGGTCGCGCGGCTGCAGGACCTCAACAAGATGACGTCGGGCACCGTGCGGGTCGGCGAGCTCCTCCTGCTCCCGAAGGAGTGACGGGAAGGCCCCCGAAAAGTGGCCGGACACCCCGACGAAGTGGACGGAGGCCACGATTCGCCGTCAAATGTTGCGGCGATGTTGCATGGGGGTGGTTTGCCCGCTTACGGTCGGGGCGCGACCGGATCTCTCCGGTCCGTGGCCGACCACGCAGGAGTCAGCATGCACTGCCCGTTCTGTCGCCACGCCGACTCGCGCGTGGTGGACTCGCGGACCGCCGACGACGGCCTGTCGATCCGGCGCAGGCGGCAGTGCCCGAACTGCAACCGGCGGTTCACCACCGTCGAGACCGCGAGCCTGTCGATCGTCAAGCGCTCCGGCGCCACCGAGCCGTTCAGCCGCGACAAGGTCGCCGCGGGCGTGCGCAAGGCGTGCCAGGGCCGCCCTGTGAGCGACGACGACCTGGCGATCCTGGCCCAGAGGGTCGAGGAGACCCTGCGGAGCAACGGCAGCGCCGAGATCGACGCGTACGAGGTGGGCCTCGCCATCCTGGGCCCCCTCCGTGAGCTCGACGAAGTGGCCTACCTCCGGTTCGCGAGCGTCTACCAGTCGTTCGACTCGCTCGAGGACTTCGAGAGCGCCATCACGTCGCTGCGCGCCGAGCGCGCCGAGCGTGATGCGGAGCGTGCCGCCGCGCAGGCGTAGCGGTCGGAAGGGCCCGCGCGCCGGCGACGGACGAAAAGCGATTGGCACCCTGGCGTGCGGTGGGGCAGGCTGGGGCCGACGACGGACCCGATCGAGGGACCCCCGAAACAGGAGGAGGTGATCGGTGTGACGGACGAGAAGCCTGGTGCCGAGGAGGCAGTGGCTCAGGACGCTGAGGCGCCCAAGGCCGCGACCGCGCCGAGCGTTGACGCGAAGGCGCGGTTCAAGGAAGCGCTGGACCGGAAGAACGCCGCACGCGGCCGTACCGCCGCAGGCGACGTGAACACGGGCTCTGTGCACGGTTCGGAGACGACCGGCCCCGTGCAGAAGATGTTCCGCCGCAAGTCCGGCTGAGCCTGCTCGACCGAGGCCGCCGACCGGGTATCTGACCTGGTCGGCGGCCTTCGTCGTTTCGCGGGGCGCCCCGACCTTGCCGGCGCTGCCGGCGACGTGGAAGGGGCCGGTTCGCTTCGCGGTCAACGCGGGTCGGACCTCGGGATGCGGACGCCGGCGGCGCGGAGTCTGGACTCGAAGAGCGCGGACAGTCGTGCCATGGCCGGTGTCGGCTTGTCACCGTGGCGGGCGATCATCGCGTACCGGGGCGCGGTGTCGGTCCGTGCCTGCATGCTGGTGACGGTCCTGAGCAGTGCGGGGTCGGCCAGGTAGTGGTCGGCCGCTTCGGCGGCGAGGCGGTCGATGCGGGGGTCGTCCGCCTCCCAGGTCGCGGCTTCGGCGACGCGCCTGGTCAGGGCGATGAGCCTGGTGTCTTGCAGGGCGTGCTCGAACTGGGCGAGGTAGTCGTCGAAGCCTTCGGGGACCAGGGCTCGCGCGAGCACCCAGCCCTCCCTGGTGGCCGCGACCTCGTCCTCGGAGTATCCGAGGGCGAGCATCCGCTCCAGCAGGGCCACGGCGCGGTCGGGCAGCAGCGCCCGGTCGCCGTCGGCGAGGCGGTGCAGCATGGCGCGCCGCGCGGTCAGCTCCGCGAGGTGTTCGTCGAGCTGTCGTTCGACCTGGACGAGCGCGGAGGCGAACAGCGCGGCGTCGGCGTCGAGCAGGGGTCCGATCTCTGCCAGCGGTACCCCGGCGGCGGCCAGGGTCCGGACCTGCACCAGCCTGAGCAGGTCGTCCGATCCGTACCGCCGGTATCCGGAGCCGTCGCGCCGGGGTTCGGTGACCAGGCCGAGCTTGTGGTAGTGCCGCACCGTCTTGATCGTGATGCCGACGAACGCGGCCGCCTGGCCGATACTGACTCCGTTGTGCATCTGCTCATCCTGCCAAGCCGAATACCTCGTCGAGGAGGCGCTGCTGGGCGCCCTGGAACGCCGCGGCGACGGTGAGGTTCGCGTCGTCCACGCAGTTCAGCGCGGCGGTCAGCGTCTTCGCCCCGTCGGGGGTGGCGTACATGAGCGCCGCATGGCCCACCGCGGCGCCGTTGTGGGAGATCACGGTGGCACCGTCGTCCGTGGTCAGCACGAACACCCCCAGCCCGTAGCCCATGTTCGGGATGCCCGTCGCACGCGGGGTGAACATCTCCTCGCGCAGCTCGTCCGGGAGGAGCTTGCCGCCGGTGAGCGCGGCGATGAAGGTGTGCAGGTCCTCGGTGGTCGAGATCATGTCACCGCCGGCGGAGACCCAGGAGGGGTTCTGGCGGGTGATGTCGACCGTGCGCGGCCCGCCGTCCTCGTCGTACCGGTAGTAGGCGTGGGCGTGCGGCTCGGCGATCTCCGCGTCATCCGGGACCACGGTGTGCGACATGCCGAGCGGGGTCAGGATCAGCCGCTGCATCTCCTCGGTGACGGTACGGCCGGTGACCTTCTCGATGAGCAGGCGAGCCAGGACGTAGTTGGTGTTGGAATAGCTCCAGCCCGCTCCGGGCTCGAACCGCGCAGGCTTGGACAACGCGAGCTCGACCAGCTCCTGGGGCCGGTAGGTCTTGAACCGGTTGTTCAGCCACTCCTTGCCGTCGGGGCCGTAAGGGATGGGGATGCCGAACACCATCGAGCCGTCCTCGTAGACCTCGCCGGTGAAGTTGAACAGGCCGCTGGTCTGCTGGAGCAGCATCCGGACCGTGATCCGCTGGTCGATCCCGAACTCAGGCAGGTGGTCCGCGACCGCGTCGTCCAGGCCGAGCCTGTCCTCGGCCACGAGCTGAAGCACCAGGGTCGCGGTGAAGGTCTTGGTGTTGCTGCCGATCCGGATGTGACCGCCGGCAGGCGGTTTCACGTCCCCGCCGACCTCTGCCGCCCCGGCGGCGCCGACCCACTCGCCCTGCTCGTCGTTGACGCGGACCGACAGCCCGATGATGCCGGGGTCGACGATCGCCTCGATCGCCCGCTGGAGACGGTCGGCGGTCTGGTTGGAAACGGTGGTGGTCATGGTGGTTCGCTCCTTCGAAGCGCTCGGTTCTCTTCGGCGTCCTGCCGATGCGAGAACCGTCCACCTTGACCTCAGGTCAGGATCAACCGTGACGTGCGTCACTCGATGTTCGGAGCCGCGGGTCTCGACCGGGCGCCGCCGTGGACGCTACGAGGTCGGTGCCCGGGACGGGCCCTGGCGGGCGAAGCTCGGTTCCGCCGCCTCCAGTCGCGGCACCGCGATGCCCAGCCGCCGCGCCTCGGCCAGGGTGTCCCGGCAGACTGCTCGCGGCTCCTCGGCCCCGGGGTCGGAATGTGTCTCGAGGCTCAACCGGGCCGGCGCGACATGAGCGGTCAGCCAGGCGAGCACCGAGGCCGTCAGCCAGGTCGGTGCGCGCATGGGCAGCACGCTGCCTCGATGACGCCGCAGGTCGACACCGCGCGCCTCGAGGAGCGGCAGCAGCTCACGGCCGGCCAGCAGTGCCTCGCGCAGCTCGCGCCGTGCTCCGGCCAGGTCGGCCAGCGAGCCCAGCCTCAGGCCCTGCGAGTGCAGGCCGGCGTCCGCCGCGAAATGGATCCACAACCAGCCGCGGAGGTCGGGTTGCTCCAGGATCCGGAACCCCGCCTCGCGAAACAGCCGGCGCACGGTCCGCTCGCGTTCGGTCGGGGGCGTGCCGAAGGTGCCGAGGACGACGGACGGGAGTATCGCCGCGCGGAGCACGCCGTTCTCGCCGAAGCCGCCACCGGACTGCGGGAATCCCCAGGCGACCTGGTCGGGGGGAAGGTCCCCGATCGCGGCCAGCGGCTCGGTCCAGATGTTGCTGAGGACCAGCACCGTTGCCGTGCCGATGCGTGGAGCCAGGAAGGCCGCCGCCTCCGCAAGCCGGTAGTGCTGCACGCTCAGCACGATGAGGTCGAAGTCGTGACCCGGCTCCAGCTCTTCGCGGTAGCGCACCGGCCACCTCTCGACCACGGACTTCCCCCACACGCGCCGTCGTGTGTCGAGCAGATCGAGGTCGACCGTCTCCCCGTAGGTCGCCGCGCGGCCTGGGCGGACGTAGAACTCGACGTCGTGCCCGGCCTGTTCCAGGGCCCAGCCGTTCACGGTGGCGATGACGCCTCGTCCGAACATCAGGATCTTCATGCTCTACCTCGATGGGTTAGGCTCAAACCGGAGATCGTCTCCACTTGCAAGATATGGAGATGGTCTCCACTTGTCAACGGGAGGTATCGCATGAACGCCGCCAAGCCGCTGCGGGCCGACGCCCGGCGCAACCGTGAGGCCCTGCTCGCAACGGCCCGGGAAGTTCTCGACGCCGGCGACTTCTTCGACCTTCGCTTCGACGACTTCGCCCGCCTGGCAGGCGTGGGCACCGGCACGTTGTACCGCCACTTCCCCACCCGGGAGGCGCTGGCCGAGGCGGTCTACCACGAGGAGGTCGCCGCGCTCAGCGCACGCGCCCGCGAGCTGCGTGCCACGCTGCCCGCGGACGAGGCCCTGGCGGTCTTCCTGCGCGGCATGGTCGACCACATGGACGCCTACCAGGGTCTCGCCCGGACACTGGCCACTCTCATGACCACCCGCTCGGGTGCGCTCGCCGAGGGTGGCCAGGTGCTGGAGGAGGCCGTCGGCGACCTGGTGGCCGACGCCGTGCGAGACGGCACCGTCCGGGCCGACGCGGACGCCGGCGTCGTCATGATGGCACTGCACGGCATCGGCGCGGCCCATGACCACCGCCACAACTGGCGGGCCGAGGCCGACGGCGTCATCACGCTGCTGCTGGACGGGCTGCGCCAGCCGCCCACGAGTGGTCGGCGTGTCCGGTCGTAGAGGAGGGCGAGCTCGCCTCGCCCGCCGGTCCGCGGTCGCTCGCCGGTCCGCGGTCGGGCTGCCCCCGGCGGGCGGGCTATGTTGTTGTCCGACGTGCTGGGTGCCCGCCGCAGCGGGTTCTGACCGATCGGAGGACGGGTGGCGGCAACGACTGAGGTGGGTCAGGAGCGGCCCGCGACACCCATGCGGTCGTTGGAGCGCGCCCTGGACGTCCTCGAGGTGCTGCAGCGCCACACCGAGCCCATGCGACTGTCCGAGGTCGCCCGCGCCGCCGGGCTGAACCCGGCGACGACCTTGCGCATCCTCGCCGTGCTCGCCGCACGCGGGTACGTCGTCAGCGAGGGAAAGGCGCACCGGCTGGGCCCGGCGGTGCTCTCCGCCGCGCACGGGTTCCTCGTCTCGGACGTCCTCACGCGCACCGCGAGCCCGGTGCTGCGGGAGCTGGCCGCGAGCACCTCCCTCACCGTCTCCCTGTACGAACGGGTCGGCTTCGAACGGGTGCTCGTCGCGCGGGTCGACGGCGCGGAACCCATGCGCTACCAGCTCCCGGTCGGACGGAGGCTGCCGCTGCACCTGGGAGCCGGCAAGGCGCTCGCGGTCGACATGGACGACGTCGAGCTCGCGGCGCTGGCCGAGCACGTCCGTCAGCTCGGCGAGGACGCGCCGGTCGACGTCGCCGCCCTGCGCGGGGATCTCGACGCGCTGAGCGAGCGCGGTTTCCACGTCTCGGTGAGTGAGCGTGAGACCGGCATCGTCGCGGCGAGCGTGCCTGTCCGCGACGCTTCCGGTCGGGTGATCGCGGCGGTGTCCGCGGCCGGACCCGCGGAGAAGCACCCCCGCGAACAGATGGTCGAGCACGCCGAGGAGGTCCGCCGGGCCGCCTCGGCGATCGGGCGTTCCCTGCCGCGCGCCCGGTAACTGCCCGGCGGGCCGAACCCGGTCCTGGCCGCGTGCTGCTGCCAGGACCGGGTCCGGCCCGGACCTCTTCCCGTCGGGACCTGGTCCCGTCGGCTCAGCGGCGGTCGGTCGGGGCGGGGTGCTCGGTGTCGTCCCGGACGTCGTCGTCGGTCTCGGCACCTGGGGCGTAGGAGAGGGCGAACGCGAGGATCCCGGCGATGCTCGCGGCGACGAGTGTCGGCGGCCCGACGCTCTCGGTCACCGCGGTCAGCCACGTCCCGCGCCCGGCGACGAGCCCCGCGACCTGGGTGGCGACGATGACCGCCCCGCCGAGCAGCATCAGGACGATGGCGGACGTGAACACCGCGCGGGTGCTGGTGATGAGCATTGGCTTGGTCCTTAGATGGGCAGGACGCCGAGGACCATGAGGACCCCGAGGGCGAGGATGGGCAGGCAGAAGTAGGCGAGCAGCGGCTTGAACGTCCGGACCGGGTCCACGCCGGCGATCGCGCTGGCGACGTAGATCGGGGCCGCCGCGGGCGGCGAGGCCCCCTCGGTGGAGGCGAAGACGAGGACCGCCGCCGCGGCCACCGGGGCGGGGACGCCCGCGCCGACCAGGGCGGTGACCGCCACCGGGCCGATCGCGGCCATGGTCGCGGACCCGGTCAGCGGGATGGCGACGGCCACGACGAGGACGCCCACCGCGATGGCCAGGAGCCACAGGGGCGCGTCGAGAGCGCTCAGGAGCGTGGTGAGCTGCGCGGGCAGGCCGAGCTCGGACAGGACGTTCGACGCCGCGAAGGCGCCCACGATCGTGACGCCGATGACCCCGATCCGCGGCGCGCTGTCGCCGAGTGTCGTCCACCAGCCGGAGGCCGTGCGCGGCAGGTGCCGGCGTCCGAGGAACAGGACGAGCGTCACCAGCAGCACGGGGATCCAGACGATGAGGCTGATGGCGTCCGAGACGTCGACGCCGGTCCAGGCGGACAGCCCGGCACCCATCGGGCCGACCGTCACCAGCACCGGGACGAGGATGGCCACGAACAGCAGCAGCGACGTCCAGCCGGTCCGGAGGCTGCGCCGGGCGGGGACGACGTCGGCGGGATCCATCGCCTGGATGCCGTGGCGACGGACGATGATCCAGGCCGCGACCATGCGGTAGGCGAGGCACCAGAGTCCCGCCGCCAGGAGCGGCAGCACGATCTCGTTGGGCTCCAGGAGCTGGCTGACGCCGGCGGAGCCGATGAGGATGAACATGGTCCCGCTGAACGGGAACGTGATGCCCATGCCGGCGCAGCCGGCCACGACGGTGGCCGACATGGCCGGGCTCACGCCCGACCGCTTCATCCAGGGGATCGTCACCGAGCCCACGGAGGCGGTGACCGCCGCTCCGATGTGGGCGATCGCACCCATCGCGCCGCCGCCGAGGATCGAGGTGTAGACAGGCCCGCCGCGGACCCTGCCGAACAGCGAGTTCATGATGTCGATGAGGCGGTCCAGGATCGGGGTGCGGCTCATCAGGTACGAGGCGACGACGAACGCGATCGCGGCGTACGTGACCTCCTCCTGCATGGCCTCGGTCAGGGCACCCGTCATGACGTGCAGGATGTCGGGGCCGGCGAACAGGCTGACGACGACGAACCCGGCGATCATCGACTCGCCGATGTTCCGCTTGAGGACCGCGTTGGTGACGATGATCGCCGCGATGTAGACGACCAGGGCCCAGATCGCGCTCATGCGGAGGTCTCCGTGCGTGCGGCCACGATCGCGGCGCGACGTCCCGCCTCGTCGGCCTCGATGGCGCGGGCGTCCGCCAGGGTCTGTTCGGCCTCGGCGGTCGGGATGATCGCGACGCCGTCGTCGTCCCCGACCACGAGGTCGCCGGGGTTGACGACGACGCCGCCGACCGCGACCGGCCGCCCCGCCCAGCCCGGACCGAACTTGTACGGGCCCGCGGGCGTGACCGCCCGGGCCCAGACGGGAAAACCGATCTCGGCGAGCACGGAGACGTCGCGAACCGCTCCGTCGATGACCATTCCTCGCACTCCCTTGCTGCGTGCGCGCTCGGCGATGAGCTCGCCCATCAATGCTCGCGCCACGTCACCCTGTCCGTCGACGACGAGCACGTCCCCGGGGCGGGCCGTCTCCAGCGCCTGGCTGAGCCCGACGTTCTCCCCGGCACGGCAGAATACGGTGTGTGCGCGGCCGACCACCGTGGCGCCCGGCCACATCGCGCTGATGCCCGAGTCGACCAGGCCGAGGCGTTGCCGGGCGTCACCGATGTTGGCGCTGGCCAGGCCCGCGTAGGCGGCGAGCAGGGAGTCCTCGAGACGGCCGGCCTGTCGTGCTGCGCCCAGGTGCACGTCCGCCGCCGCGAGCGTCATGGTCGCGGTGATGCCGAGCTCCGCGGCCATCGCCGCGGCGTCGCGCGCCTCGTGCCCGCGTCGTTCGCCGTGCTTGGTCGTGCCGTCGGCGAGCCGGTCCATCCCCGGGACGCCGTCGGCCAGGGCGCCGGCGATCTGGCCGCGCAGCCAGTCCAGGTCGCCCGCGGCCTGCCCGGCGGCCAGCGCCTCGACGACGCTCGCCCCCAGGCTCTTCATGAACATGCTGCGCAGGAGCTTGCGCCGCGCGGCGTCGCCCGGCCGGTCGCTGACCACGTCGACCGGTGCGGCCAGGGGAGCGAACGCCTGCCGCACGTCCTCCGCGCCGTCGCCGGACACCACCAGGGCGGTGGCCGCCCCGTGCTCGGGTACCGAGCCGATGACCGTGACGTCGGCGAACCGGAGGTCCCCGCGCTCGCCGAGCAGCGTCGCGAGTTCGGCCTTGAGCGCCGGCGAGCCCGAGTTCATGTCCGCGAAGCAGGCGCCGGCCCGCATCGCCGGGACCGCCTGCTCCAGCGCGGACCGCGCGTGGCGCGCGCCGGTCAGGCTCAGCACCAGGTCGGCCTCCGAGACGGCGTCGGCGACCGTGGCCTGACGCAGCACGCCCGGAGGCGTGGTCGAGTCGGCAGGGTCGTAGCCCGTGAGCCGGGTCCCGGCGGCCGCGAAGCCGGCCGCGTACAGGCTCCCGGCCTCGCCCAGGCCAAGGATCGCAATGTGCATCGTCGCACTCCTCGTTTCATAGAATGAAAGTGTGTTTCACACTGTCGCGAGAGTGTGCGCTGGGTCACCGGGCGATGTCAACTGCCGGAGGGCGCGCGAAAGCCGCCGACCGGGTATCAGACCTGGTCGGCGGCCGTTGTCGCCTCGCGGGGCGCCGGTTCGCCTACGGGCGGACGCGGATGATCGTCTTGCCCTTGGCCCGCTCGGTGGGGTTGAACGCGGCGACTGCCTCGTCCAGGCTCGCGACGCGGGCGATGTTCGTCCGAAGGCGCCCGTCGCGGACCCGCTGGGCGAGCTCGCTCAGCTGGGCGCGGTCGGCCTCGACGACGAAGTCGACGGCCAGCCCGTCGGCCGGTCGTGCCTCGGGCGGGCCGGCGATGCTGACGAGCGTTCCCCCTGCCCGCACCAGGGCGGCCGAACGTCGCTGGATGTCTCCGCCGATCATGTCGAACACGAGATCGACCGAACCGACGTCCTCCAGCGCATCTCCGTCGAGGTCGACGAACTCCTGCGCGCCGAGGTCGAGCGCGGCCTGCCGGTCCGCCGTCCGCCCGGTGCCGATCACGTAGGCACCCGCCTCCCGGGCGAGCTGCACCACCATGGACCCGACGCCGCCGGCCGCGCCGTGCACCAGGATGCTCTGCCCGACCTCGAGACGCGCGTGGACGAACAGACCCTGCCACGCGGTCAGGCCCGAGATCGGCAGGCTCGCGCCCACCGTGAAGTCGACGTCGCCGGGGAGAGGCGCGAGGTTGCGTGCCTCGACGGCCGCGTACTCGGCGAGCGTGCCGTCACGGGTCCAGTCGGACAGCCCGAACACCCGCTGGCCGACGGACAGCCCGCGCGTGCCGTAGCCGAGCGCGCTCACGACGCCGGCCAGCTCGTGCCCGGGGATCGACGGCGTCCGGTCGCGCCCCAGACGGTCGGTCCAGGTACCGGGCCACGTCAGCTCGCCCGGGGTGAACCCCGACGCGTGGACCTGCACGACGACGTCGTTCCCGGCCGGCTCGGGCTCAGGTCGATCGGCCAAGGTCATCCCGGCCGTACCCGCGGCCTCGTCAGTCACCACGATGGCTCTCATCGGGCGCCTCCCTGTCTCGCTCAAGTGCCCTCAACCGTATTTCGGTTCGTCACCGTTAGCGGCGCGAGACGCCGACGTCTTACGTGCCGGGTAAGACGAGGGCGGACGGTGACACCCACGAGACCAGGACGGCCGTCGGGCGCCGGGACCACAACCGGGGGTCACGGTGTTGTGCTTCATGACGACGCCTCTTAGGGGCGTCAGAAAGGAAAAGCCGACATGGCACACGACTACAACACCTCGCCCGAGGCCTTGCGCCGGCTGACGACGACGCAGTTCCGTGTCACGCAGGAAGGGGGTACGGAGCCGGCGTTCCGGAACAAGTACTGGGACAACCACGAGCCCGGCATCTACGTCGACGTGGTCTCCGGCCAGCCCCTGTTCTCCTCGACCGACAAGTACGACAGCGGCACCGGCTGGCCCAGCTTCACCAGGCCGATCGGCGCAGGCACCGTGCGGGCCGTGACGGACAGGTCGTTCGGGATGGTGCGGACCGAGGTGCGCTCCACCGCCGCGGACAGCCACCTCGGGCACCTGTTCGGCGACGGTCCGGCGGATCGCGGGGGTGAGCGCTACTGCATGAACTCGGCGGCGCTGCGCTTCGTCCCGGTCGCCGAGCTGGAGGCTGAGGGCTACGGCGAGTACCTGGCCCTGTTCGAGTCCGAGTCCACGTCCGAGTCCGAGCCGAACGGAGAGGTGCAGAACTGATGAGCAGCGGAACACACGACACCGGGCAGGTCACGCGCACGCCCGGGGCCGAGACGGCAGTACTCGCGGGCGGGTGCTTCTGGGGGATGGAGGACCTCGTCCGCCGGCAGCCCGGCGTCCTCGCCACCCGCGTCGGTTACACCGGCGGCCGGAACGACCATGCGACCTATCGCAACCACCCGGGGCACGCCGAGGCCGTCGAGATCGTCTTCGACCCGAGTGCTACGACGTACCGCGACATCCTGGCTTTCTTCTTCCAGATCCACGACCCGTCGACCCTCGACCGGCAGGGCAACGACGTCGGGACGAGCTACCGCTCGGCGATCTTCCCGCTCACTCCTGAGCAGGACGAGGTCGCTCGCGACACGATCGCCGACGTCGACGCGTCGGGCCTCTGGCCCGGAAAGGCGGTGACGACGATCGAGGCCGCAGGACCCTTCTGGGAGGCCGAGCCCGAGCACCAGGACTACCTGATCACCTATCCGAACGGCTACACCTGCCACTACCCGCGCCCGAACTGGGTGCTTCCCCGGCGCAGCGCCGCCGCCAGCTGACCGAGCAGGCGTTGCCCACCGCACCGCGGCGGGCAACGCACCGCTTCTCGGGCGCCTCGCCCGGCAGCCTTCTACCCGGGCACGTCGAGATCGCCCTTGCGCAGCCGGAAGACCTGAAGCCTCAGGTCGTAGTACTTCGTCGTCTCACCGACCCATTCCATGCCGATCTCGCGCGCCGTCCTGATGCCGTGCTGATTGCCGTGGCGGACGACGGCGAACACCTCCTCCTCGTCATGGGAGAACGCGTAGTGCGCGAGCGCGTGACCGGTCTCGGAACCCAGCCCGCGGCCCCAGGCGCTCGGCGCGAACTGGTAGCCGAGCTCGAGGTCCTCCCCCTCCGGGGGGAGGCCGAGGATCTGCCCGGCACCGATGAGCTTCCCGCTGTCGAGGTCGTCGATCGCCCAGCGGCCCGTAGGACGTCCGGTCCCGGTGTGCTCGGCGACCCAGCGCTCGATGATCTCCCGCATCCGCTCGGGGTCGTCGATCCTGTCCATCGCGGGGGTCAGCCACCGGGCGACGTCGGCCTCCCCGTAGATCGCCAGCGCCCCGACGGCGTCGTCGGGCTGCCAGGGCCGCAGGCGCAGGTGCTGCGTCTCGATCGTGGTGCCGTCGATCGTGACTCGATGGCTCATTTCTCCTCCTGGGTGTGCCACGACATGAGGGTCCGTGGGCGCCGGCCAGTTCGGAATCACATTCCATCGCGGATCGCAGGCTCTCGCACGGTTCGCGCGCGGCCGTGTGGGTCGCATGCCACCGGACGGGCCGGGGCGACGTGCGACTGCGCCAGGAGAGTGTCACGTTCGCAGGGGCGGCGTCGTCTCCCTGCCGTCCAGTGTGCCCCGCGTGAGCGGGCGCACCGGCGGTCGCCGTGGCACGGTCAGGGAGGTGAGCTCTGCCCATCCTCCGTACGCGGGTGTCAACGACGAGATCGAGCGAGGTCGCGATGAGCGAGAGTCCGACAAGAGTCGTGATCGTTGGGGGCGGCTTCGCCGGCTACAACGCGGCCCGGGCGCTGCGTCGCGCGCTGCCGCGCTCGGCCGACGTCGAGATCGTCCTGGTGAACCGGACGGACTACTTCCTCTACCTGCCGCTGCTGCCGGAGGTCGCGGCCGCCGTGATCGATCCCCGGCGGGTGACCGTCTCGATCCCGGCGACGCTGCGCGGGGTCCGGCTCGCGCTCGGCGACGTGACGGCGATCGACCCGGACGAGGACCGCGTCGAGTACACCGACCCGGAGGGCGGGACGCACACCCTGCGCTACGACCGGCTGATCGTCGCGGCGGGCAGCGTCACCCGGCTCCTGCCGGTTCCAGGCGTCGCCGAGCACGCGCACGGCTTCCGCGGGGTCGCTGAGGCTCTCTACCTGCGTGACCACGTGATCCGGCAGGTGGAGCTGGCGGCCGCGACGGACGACCGCGCGGAGCGGGACGCGCGCTGCACGTTCGTCGTCGTCGGCGCGGGTTACACCGGCACGGAGGTCGCGGCGCAGGGACCGCTGCTCACCGAGGCGCTGCGCCGGCGGCACCCCGTGCTCGCGAACCAGCGGATGCGCTGGATGCTGCTGGACCTCGCACCGAAGGTGCTGCCCGAGCTCGACCCGCGGCTGTCCCGTGCGGCCGACCGGGTGCTGCGCGGCCGCGGCGTCCGGGTGGAGACCGGGGTCTCGGTGCAGGAGGCGATGTCCGACGGCGTCCGGCTCACCACCGGTGAGCTCTTGCCGTCCCGCACGCTGGTGTGGTGCGTCGGCGTGCGGCCCGACCCGCTGGTCGGCGACACCGGGCTCGAGACGCAGAAAGGCCGGCTGGTCGTCGGGACCACGCTGGAGGTGCCCGGACGGCCGCGGATGTTCGCGTGCGGGGACGCCGCCGCCGTGCCCGACGTCACCCGGCCGGGCGAGGTCACGGCGATGACCGCCCAGCACGCGAGCCGCCAGGGCACGCTCGCCGGCCGGAACGTCGCGGCGTCGCTGGGGTACGGCACCGTCCGCGCGTACAAGCACCACGACCTCGGGTTCGTCGTCGACCTCGGCGGGCTCCAGGCGGCCGCGAACCCGCTGCAGATCCCGATGTCGGGGCTCCTGGCGAAGGCCGTGACCCGCGGGTACCACCTGATCTCCATGCCGGGCAACCGGGTCCGCACCGCCGTCGACTGGCTGCTCGACGCCGTGCTGGGCCGCCAGTCGGTCCAGCTCGGGATCGTCCGTTCCGCGGCGGTGCCCCTCGACACGACCGGGCCCGAGGAGTCCGGCCCACGCCCCGGGTGATCGTCGCCGGCGTGACGCTGTCCCGGGGCACCGCCGAGCGGGTCGCGGCCATCCTCGGATCTTCGAGAGCCTCCGCAGATCGTGACCCAAGGGTGTCCCGGCGTCCGACTTCTCGGCGCTAGGATCGTCCGCGTGCCGCACATGAGGATCCGGGATGCCGCCACCTACCTGGGGGTGAGCGACGACACCGTGCGCCGGTGGGTCGACAAGGGCCTGCTGACGGCGAGGGCCGACGAGTCGGGCCGCAAGGTCGTGGACGGGTACGAGGTGGCCCTGGTCGCGCGCCAGCAGGCCACTCTGCCGGGCCCGCCCGGCGGGACGGCGAGCTCGGCGCGCAACCGGTTCGTGGGGCTGGTCACCGACATCCGGACCGACGCGGTGATGGCCCAGGTCGAGCTGCAGTGCGGTCCGTTCCGCGTGGTGTCCCTCATGAGCAGCGAGGCCGTGCGCGACCTGGGCCTGGAGCTGGGCTCGGTCGCGGTGGCCGTCATCAAGTCCACGACGGTGATCGTGGAAACAGCCAAAGGAGAATCATGAGGCGAACGCTCTCGATCACGACCGCCGCGCTGGTGCTGGCCGCCGCGGTGGCCGGCTGCGGGTCCGGCGGGTCCGGTGACGCCGACGCGGCGGACGACGGCGCCGCCGCCGCCGAGGAGACGACCCTGACCGTGTACGCGGCGGCGTCGCTGACCGCGACGTTCGAGCAGATCGGCGAGGAGTTCGAGCAGGCGCACGAGGGTGTGCAGGTGGAGTTCAACTTCGCCGGCTCCTCGGACCTGGTGGCGCAGCTCCAGGAGGGCGCTCCGGCCGACGTCTTCGCCTCTGCGGACGAGGCCAACATGGAGAAGCTGACCGCGGACGGGCTGGAGGGCGCCGAGCCGGTCGCGTTCGCGTCGAACACCCTGGAGATCGCGGTGCCCCCGGGCAACCCCGCCGGGGTCGAGGGCCTCGACGACCTGGCCGGCGACCTCAACCTGGTCATCTGCGCCCCGGAGGTGCCGTGCGGCGCCGCCACCCAGAAGGTCGCCGACTCCGCGGGCCTGGAGCTCGCCCCGGTGAGCGAGGAGCAGTCCGTGACCGACGTGCTCGCCAAGGTCACCACCGGTGAGGCCGACGCCGGGCTGGTGTACGTGACCGACGTGATCGGCGCCGGCGACGACGTCGAGGGCATCGAGTTCCCCGAGTCCGCCGCCGCGGTGAACGTCTACCCGATCGCACCCGTCGCCGAGAGCCCGAACGCCGACCTGGCCCAGGAGTTCGTCGACCTCGTCCTGGCCGAGGGCGGGCAGTCCGTCCTGCAGGACGCCGGGTTCGCGCCGGCCCCCTGACATGGCGGCTCCGCCCGGCCGGGTCGGCGTCCCGGCCTGGATCTTCGTCCCCGCCGCGGCGGGAGCGGCCTTCGTGCTGCTCCCGCTGGCGGCGATCGTGCTGCGCACGCCGTGGAGCCGGTTCTTCGACCTGCTCGTCTCGCCGGCCTCCGTCGAGGCGCTGCTGCTGAGCCTGCGCACCTCCGGCACCAGCACCCTGCTGTGCGTCCTGTTCGGCGTCCCCATGGCGCTGGTCCTGGCCCGCACGAGCTTTCGCGGGCAGGGCGTGCTGCGCTCCCTGGTGCTGCTGCCCCTGGTGCTGCCGCCCGTGGTCGGCGGCATCGCGCTGCTGTACACGTTCGGGCGGCGCGGGCTGCTGGGCGAGACGTTCGAGGTGCTCGGCATCCAGGTCGCGTTCTCCACCACCGCGGTGGTCATGGCGCAGACGTTCGTCGCGCTGCCGTTCCTCGTGGTCAGCCTGGAGGGCGCGCTGCGCACGGCCGGCCAGCGGTACGAGGTGGTGGCGGCCACGCTGGGCGCCCGCCCGACCACCGTGTTCCGGCGCGTCACGCTGCCGCTCGTGCTGCCCGGCCTGGTCTCGGGCGCCGTGCTGGCGTTCGCCCGGTCGCTGGGCGAGTTCGGCGCCACCGTCACCTTCGCGGGCAGCCTGCAGGGCGTCACCCGCACCCTCCCGCTGGAGATCTACCTGCGCCGGGAGACGGACGCCCAGGCCGCCGTGGCCCTCTCCCTGGTGCTGGTGGTCGTCGCGATCCTGGTCATCGGGTTCGCGCGGCAGGGCAGGAGCAGCCTGTGACCTTCCACTACGACGCCGCCGTGGCCGACCGGGGCGTCGACCTCACCTTCGACATCGCCCCCGGCCGGACGCTCGCGCTGCTGGGCCCGAACGGCGCCGGGAAGTCCACCGCCCTGGCCGTGGCCGCCGGGCTGCTGCGCCCCGACACCGGGCGGGTCGTGCTGGACGGGCGCCCCCTGACCGTCGCCGGTCACGACGAGCGGGACGTCCTGGTCGCCCCGCACGACCGGCAGGTCTCGCTGCTGGCGCAGGAGCCCCTGCTGTTCCCGCACCTGAGCCTGCTGGACAACGTCGCGTTCGGCCCGCGCAGCCGCGGCGCCGGCCGGGCCGGGTCCCGGGACGTCGCCCGCCACTGGCTGGGCGAGGTCGGGATCGAGGAGCTGGCCGACCGGCGTCCCGCCCAGGTCTCCGGCGGGCAGGCGCAGCGCGCGGCCGTGGCCCGGGCGCTGGCCGCCGACCCGCGGCTGCTGCTCCTGGACGAGCCCATGGCCGCCCTCGACGTCGCCGTCACCCCGGCCCTGCGCCAGACCCTGCGCCGGGTGCTGGCCGACCGCACCGTCCTGCTGGTCACGCACGACGCCCTGGACGCGCTGCTGCTCGCCGACGAGGTCGCCGTCATCGAGGACGGCCGGATCGTCGACCGGGGGGAGACCGCGCAGGTGCTCGCCCAGCCCCGTAGCCGGTTCACCGCCCAGATCGCCGGGCTGAACATGATCACCGGCACCTGGCGGGACGGCGCGGTGCTCACCCCGGCGGGCCTGCGGATCGAGGGCCGGCCCGACGGGCCCGAGCCCCGCGCGGGCGACGCCGCGGTGGCCGTGTTCCCGCCCCACGCCGTGTCCGTGTTCCTCGACGACCCCGGCGGCAGCCCGCGCAACGCGCTCCGCGTGACGATCACCCACCTGGAGCCGCAGAGCGGCCAGATCCGGGTGCGCACCGAGGAGCTCAGCGCCGACGTCACGCCCCAGGCGGCCGCCGAGCTCGACCTCGCCCCGGGTTCGCCGGCCTACTTCGTGGTCAAGGCGACCGAGATCGCGGTCTACGCCACCTGACGGCGGACGGCCCGCGCCGCGGGTCGGACGGCGCAGGTCAGGACGCCGCCGGCCCGGTCGAGTCCCGGACCACGAGCTCGGGCCGGAAGAGCAGCGAGCTGCCCCGGCTCGCCGCGTCGTCGTCCGCCGGCTCGTGGAGGGCGCGGAACGCGGCGGCCGCCATCTCCTTCATCGGCTGCCGCACGGTCGTCAGGGCCGGCGAGTACAGCTCGGCGAGCACGATGTCGTCGAAGCCCGCGACCGAGACGTCCCGGCCCACCTCCAGCCCGGCGTCGCGCACGGCGCGGCACACGCCGATGGCCGTCATGTCGTTGACGGCGAAGATCGCGGTGGGCGGGTTGGGGCCGGTGAGCAGCTCGGTCGTGGCGACCCGCCCCAGCTCGGCGGCCTCGACGTCGCCGAAGGTGCTGTCCACGATGCTCCCGGGCCAGGTCACGACGTCGGGCCGCGCGATGCCCGCGCGCTCCAGCGCGCGCAGGAAGCCCTGGAACCGCTCGGTGCGGTTGATCGACCGGATGGAACCCGAGACGAACGCGATCCGGCGGTGGCCGAGCGAGACGAGGTGGTCGCCCATGAGCTCGGCGCCGATCGTGTTGTCGACGCTCACGTTGATCAGGCCGGCCGGGTCGTCGGCCTGGGCGGTGCGGTCGAAGGCGACCAGCCGCAGGCCGTCGTCGAGCAGGCTCGCGACGTGCTCCAGGGAGGGCAGGGACGAGCACAGGACGATGCCCCGGATGCCGTCGGAGACGAGCTCGTCGACGTACTGGCGCTCGCGCTCGGGGTCGCGCTCGGAGTTGCAGAGCAGCACGTGGTAGCCCTGGGTCAGCGCCGCCGCCTCGACGTGGCGCGCGAGCGCGCCCCAGTAGGGGTTGCCGACCGACGGCACCACCAGGCCGATGACCTGCGGCTTGCCCGTGCGCAGCTGGCGGGCGGCGCGGTTGGGCCGGTAGCCGAGCTTGCGGATGGTGGACTCCACCCGGTGCCGCGTCTCAGGCAGCATCCGGTCGGTCCGGCCGTTGAGCAGGTTCGAGACCGTGCTCGTGGACACCCCCGCCGCTCGTGCGACGTCAAGGATCGTGACTCCAGCCATGTGCGCGTGCGGCCCCCTCCGGATCGGGATTCAGGCCCATCAGCCAGTGCATCGATGGACTGAACAGGTCCGAGCATAGTCCATAAATCGGCACTTGACCCCTGCCTGATGGCCCCCTTATCGTCAGTGCATCGTTACACCGGGAGTCACAGCTGACTCCCGCCCTGCGTGGAGATCAGTGCCGATCGAAAGGGCAAGTCATGGAACTCAGCCGTCGCAGCTTCATCGCGGCCATGGGCCTCGGGACCGCGACCGTCATGGCGGGTTGCGCCACGACGAGCGGGAGCGGCGCACCCGCAGCCGACGTCACCGGGCCCGCGGAGGGCGACATCACCTTCCTGTGCGCGCTGTTCGAGGGCGCCACGGGCAAGGAGACGCTCGAGGGCAAGCTGCTCAAGCAGTTCAACGAGAAGTACCCGGACGTCAACGTCACCGTGGACTACACGGACTACGGCTCCCTCAACGAGAAGATCACGACCGGCCTGGCGAGCGGCCTCATGCCCGACGTCGTCACGCTCGGCGTCGGCTGGATCCCGCCGTTCGCGTACAAGAACGCGATCGCGCCCCTGCCCGAGTCGCTGGCCACGCGCTACACCTACGAGGAGCGCGTGCTGGAGCCGTCGCGGTTCGACGGCAAGCTCTACGCGCTGCCCATGGTGCTGGACACCCGCATCGTGGCCTACCGCAAGGACTTCTTCGAGGAGGCCGGGATCACCGCCCCGCCCAAGGACTGGGCCGAGCTGCGCGAGATCGCCAAGGAGCTCACCGTCCGGGACAAGGACGGGACCCTCCAGCGCGCCGGGTTCGACCCGTTCTCGATCGACCTGCGCCAGTGCTGGGAGACGTTCCTGTTCGGCAACTCCGGCGAGCTGTTCTCCGCCGACGGGCGCGAGGTGCTGTTCGACAGCCCGGAGGGGGTCGCGGCCCTGCAGCTCTTCCTCGACATGGTGGCGGACGGCTCGGCCGACTTCGCCCTCACGACCGAGGCGGGCCAGCCGACCACCCTGCAGCAGGGCACCTCGGCGATCATGATGACCAACAACTCGCTGTACGTGCAGCTCCAGCAGCAGAACCCGGAGCTGATCGACAAGGTCGGCACCTTCGTGCTCGGCAACACCGGGCCGGCGATGCTCCAGGGCGGCACGATGATCTCGCAGTCGGCCAGCTCCAAGAACCCGGCCGCCGCCCGGGCGCTCGTCGAGTTCCTCGGCTCGCCCGACGCCGTGCTGGTCGCCTCCGAGCAGCGCGGCTCCGTGCCGGCGATCTCCGACCTGCGGGACAGCGACTACGTCAAGGGCAACCCGATGGTCGCGTTCGCGCTGGAGAACCTCGACAAGGCGCGGTCCGAGGGCGGCACCCCGGCCTGGATGGAGATCCGGGAGAAGATCAAGCCCACCCTCGAGACCGCCGTCGTCGGCCAGCAGACCGCGCAGCAGGCCATCGCCCAGCTCGCCGGCATCGCCGACGACGCGATCGCCCGCCTGTGACCCGGTCCGACCGATCGAGGAAGAGGGGTCCGTCGTGGCCGTTGTCTCCGCGCCGCGCTCCGTGAGCGCGCCGCCCTCCGCCCCGCCCCGCTCGTCCGCGCCCCGGCGCGGACGAGCGGGGGCGGCCCGCCGTCGCGCGGGGATGCTCATGGTGGCTCCCGCGTTCCTGCACGCCCTGATCTGGATCGGCATCCCCGTGATCGCCGCGTTCGTGCTGTCGTTCACGTCCTACGACGTGCTCACGCAGCCCCGGTTCATCGGCATCCAGAACTACCTGGACGCGTTCGGCGACCCGGTGTTCCGCCGGGGCATGCTCAACACCCTGGTCTACGCGTTCTTCACCGTGCCGGTCGCGATGGCGATCGCCCTGCTCATCGCCCTCATGCTCGACACGCAGCTGCGCGCACGGGCGCTGTTCCGCACCGCGGTGTTCATCCCGCAGGTGACCGCCACCATCGCCGTCGCGCTGGTCTGGCTGTGGATCTACGACCCGCGCAGCGGCCTGCTCAACGCGGTGCTCAGCTTCTTCGGGCTGCCCGCGCAGAACTGGCTGTCGTCCACCACCTGGGCGATGCCCGCGGTCATCACCGTCGGCATCTGGCAGGGCATCGGCCTCAAGATGCTCATCTACCTGGCCGCCCTCCAGTCCCTGCCCAAGGACGTCTACGAGGCGGCGTCGGTCGACGGCGCCTCCCGGACCCGCCAGTTCTTCAGCCTCACGCTGCCGCTGCTGCGGCCCGCCACGTTCTTCGTCTTCGTCACCTCGGTCATCTCCGCCTTCCAGGCGTTCGACCTCATCTACATCCTCACCGACGGCGGACCGGCGAACACGACCACGATGATGACGTACGAGATCTACAAGTCGGCCTTCCGGGAGTTCCGCGTCGGCTACGCGTGCGCCCAGTCGATCGTGCTGTTCGTGTTCCTGCTGGTCCTGACCCTCGCCAACCGACGGCTCAACGGAGGCGACAGTGGCAGGCACTGATCTCGCCGCGGCCCCGCCGCGCACCACCCGCGGCCCCGCCCGCGCCACCGGCGGGTTCGCCCGCACCCCGGCGGCCCGCCGCCGGATCGAACGGATGGCCCTCTACGTGGCGCTGACCGTCATCGCCGTGGTGATGGTGGTGCCCTTCGTGTGGATGATCCTCACCTCGCTCAAGACACCCCAGGACATCGCGGCGAACCCGCCGGCGATCCTGCCGACGCAGTGGGCGTGGAGCAACTACACGGAGGCGCTCGCGGCTGCGCCGTTCCTGACGTACGCGCGCAACAGCCTGGTCATCGCCGTGAGCCACACGGCGATCAACCTGGTGGTCGCCTCCATGGCGGGCTACGCGCTGGCCCGGCTGCGCTTCCGCGGGTCGGAGCTGGTGTTCCTCGGCTTCGTCGCGGCGCTGATGATCCCGACCTACACCAAGATCATCCCCGAGTTCCTCATCGTGCGGTTCATGCCGCTGTTCGGGGGCAACGACATCCTGGGGCAGGGCGGCACCGGCTGGCTCGACACCTGGTGGGCGCTGATCGTCCCCGGCGCGGTGACGCCGTTCGCGGTGTTCCTGTTCCGCCAGTTCTACCTGGACCTGCCGGTGGAGCTGGAGGAGGCGGCGCGGCTCGACGGCGTCAGCGAGCTGGGCATCTGGGCGCGGATCATGACGCCGCTGGTCAAGCCGGCGTTCATCACGGTGGCGCTGCTGACCTTCGAGAGCTCCTGGAACAACTTCCTGTGGCCGCTGCTGGTCACCCGCAGCGACTCGATGCGGGTCATCCAGGTGGGGCTCTCGGTCTTCCGCACGGAGAACGACACCCAGTGGGCCTTCCTCATGGCGGGGACGACCCTGGCGACGCTGCCGATGGTGGTGCTGTTCCTGCTCGGCCAGAAGTACTTCGTCCGCGGTTTTGCGAACGCGGGCATCAAGTGACACCCGGGGATCAAGCGACACGCGGGCAACGGACGACACGGGGCAGGGCGCCGCGTGCCGGAGAGAGAGGACTGCAGATGGCGATGGACATGACGGACGTACGGGTGCTCGTGACGGGCGCGGGGCACGGCATCGGCCGGGGGATCGCCCTGGCCCTGGCGGCCGCGGGGGCCGACGTCGTGGTGCACTACGGCAGCTCGGCCGACGCCGCGGCCGCGACCGTGGCGGACATCGAGGCGCTGGGCCGCAAGGCCGTGGCGCTGCGCGCCGACGTGACGGTGACCGAGGACGTCGACCGGCTCGTCGCCGAGTCCGTGGCGTTCCTGGGCGGGCTCGACGTGGTGGTCTGCAACGCGGGGCACCTGATCGGCCGCGTGCCGGTCGCCGAGATGAGCGACGAGCACTACGCCTCCGTGGTGGACGTCAACCTCGGCGCGACGTTCCGCACCTGCCGGGCGGCGATCCCGCACCTGCTCGAGTCGGACCGGCCGCGGATCGTCGCGATCTCCTCCCTCGCGGCGCACAACGGCGGCGGGCCCGGGTCGGTCGTGTACGCGGCGGCGAAGGCGGGCATCCGCGGGTTCGTCAAGGGCCTCGCCAAGGAGCTGGGCGCCCAGGGCGTCACGGTCAACGCCGTGGCCCCGGGGTACATCGCGGACACCGCGTTCCACGGCACGTTCAGCACCGCCGAGGCGCAGCAGAAGATGGTCGCGGGCACCCCGGTGGGCCGCCCCGGGACGGTGGACGACGTCGCCGCGGCCGTGCTGTACCTCGCCTCGCGTGAGGCGTCGTACATCACGGGCACCACGCTCGACGTCGACGGCGGGACCTGGCCGCGATGACCTCCCTGGCCCCGGAGCACACCGCCTTGGCCGGGCTGCCGCGCGAGCGCGGCGGCTGGTGGCACAACTTCGTCTGCCCGGTGCACGGCACGGAGCTCTCCCACGAGGGCATCCCGGGTCCGGTACCGCCCGCGGGCGGGGTGCGGTGCCCGCACGGCTGCCGGGTCGACTCCGAACCCGTGCGCGGCGCCTGGCTGGTGCTGAGCCACCAGGCGTGGGCGCGGCGCATCCGGGTGCTTGCGCACCGGGCCGCCCGCACGGGTTCGGACACCGACCGGGACGAGGCCGTCGCGCTGCTCGCGGCGTACGCCGACGTCTACGCCGAGGTCGCCGGCGGCGGCGAGCACGAGCGGGCGCAGGACTGGATGCTCCGGGGCCGGCTGTTCCACCAGGCGCTGACCGACGCGATCTGGTCCGTCTCGATCGGCCACGCGGTGTGGTCGCTCGCCGAGTCCGCGCCGGAGCGGACCGCTGACCTGCGCCCCGTGCTCCCGGTGCTCGACGCGACCGCCGAGGCGGCACGCGCGGCGCGAGACCGGCTCGTGGGCGAGGGCCGGTTCACCTCGAACTACACGGCCTGGCTGAACGCCGCCGGCCGGGTGTGCGCGCGGGCCGCGGCCCTCGTGCGGGCCGGCGGCGTCGCCGAGGGCGCCGCGCCGTCGTCCCTGGACGACGACGAGTGGCTGGCCGGGGAGCACGGGCAGCTCGCCCACGCGCTCGCCGCGACCACCCGCGGCGGCTGGGAGTGGGAGGCCAGCACGTACTACCACGGCTTCGTGCTGCGGGCCTACCTGCTGTCCCTGCGCGGGACCGACCCGGCGGCCCTGCCGCCCGCGGCCCGGGACCGGCTCGTCGCGATGGTCGACGTGCTCGCGGGCCTGGCCACCGACGACGGCATCCTGCCCGCGATCCACGACGGCCCGTACCTGCGCCCCCCGCTCGCGCTGGAGTGGACGGAGCTGTGCGCGCTCGCCGACGGGTTCGTGGCGGACGCCGGGCTCGCGGCCGTCGCCGCCCGCGCCCGCCGCGAGGTGGCGGCGGCCGGACCGGGCCACGGCCCGGGCGACCCGCTGGCGGACGAGCTGCGCGCCCTGCCCGGCGGCTGGTTCGCCGGCACGCCGCTCGTCGTCGACCGCCCGGCCCGTCCGGTCGTTAGCGTCGACGAGGAGGTGGGGATCGCCGTCGTGCGCGCCGCGGGCATCCACGCCGTGCTCGACCACGGGCCGCACGGCGCAGGCCACGGGCACCACGACAAGCTGGCGCTGTACCTCTACGGGCAGCGGACCCCGTGGCAGCCCGACCCCGGGCAGGTGCCCTACGGGCACCCCGCGTGGCGCGACCACTACATGTCCGCCGCCGCTCACCCGGGCGTCCGGGTGGACGACGGCGACCCCGCCGAGGCGACCGGCCGCCTGCTCGACCGCGACGGGCGGTCGCTCACCGTCGAGGTCCGCGGCGACGCGACGTCCTGGTACGACGGCGTCCGGGCGCTGCGCCGGCTCGTGGCCGGCGACGGCTACCTGCTCGACGTCGTGGTCGCGACCGCCGACCGGGCCCGGCGGCTCACGCTCGGGCTGCGGCCCGACGTCCCGCTCGGGGTGCGCCTCGACGGCGACGTCGTGCGCACCGGCTGGGACGGCGCGGAGCGGCTCGACGGCGTCCACGCCGCGCGCGCCGCCGGACCCGACGGGCCGGTGCCGGTGCGGGCCGCCGTCCGCCCGGGACCTGGGCCCGCCGACGACCCGCAGCGCGAGCGTGCGCACGTCGACTGGACGGCGCACGGGGCGACGTCGGCCGTGTGGGTGTCCGTCTACCGGGCCGGTGCCGCGGCGGGCGACGTGCCCGACGGCGTGGAGCTGGCCGTGGACGTGGACCAGGCCGAGGTCCGGGTCCGGCGCGCCGACGGCGCGGTGGACGTGCACCGGGTGCCCGGGGAGGCGACCCATGACTGACACGGACCTGGGTCCGGCCGCGCTCGCCGCGGCCGGCGCGCCCACCCGGCTCCTGCTCGACGACGCGCGCCTGGCCGACCTCCGCTCCCGCCTCGACGGCGACCTCGCGCCGCAGTGGCGCCGGCTCGCCGAGCAGTGCGACCTGTACCGGCGCACCGCGCCGCCGACGGAGCACCCGCTCGCGAGCATCACCTACCTGGGGCCGGCCGCCGCCAACCTCGCGCTCGCGTACCGGCTCACCGGGCAGGGCCACTACCTGGAGGAGGCGTGGCGCTGGATCTCGGCGGCCGTGTCCTTCGAGCACTGGGGCCGGGCGCACCTGCCCGACCACGACCTCGACGCGGGGTGGCTGCTGCACGGGCTGTCCCTGGCGTACACCTGGCTCGGCGACGACCTCGGGTCCGAGCGCGCGGAGGCGCTGCGCGCCAAGCTGGCCCTGCAGGGCCAGCGGCTGTACGACTTCGCGGTGGCGAACGAGGGCTCCTGGTGGAGCAGCTCGTACTGGCAGAACCACCACTGGATCTGCCACACGGGCCTCGCGACCGTGGGGTACGCGCTCGGCGAGCGCGCCTGGACGGAACGGGCCAAGGACGCGTTCGCGACCGTCGTCGACGTGCTGCCGGCCGACGGCTCCGACATGGAGGGCGTCGTGTACTGGCGGTACGGCGTGCCGTGGCTCGCGACCTACCTCGACCTGCTCCGGCACACCGAGGGCGTCGACTGGTGGGACCGCTGCCGGTTCCTCGCCCACACCTTCTGGTACCGGCTGCACCAGGCCGCGCCCGGCTACGAGGAGATCGTGGACCACGGCGACTGCCACGACCGGCGCAGCGGGCACAGCGTGGCGCTCTACCGGATACTGGCCGCGCGGTACGGGATCGGGGAGGCGCAGTGGCTCGCCGACACCGTCGCCGACCGCTTCTTCTGGCGCGAGGCGTACGAGAGCGGCGTCCGCCCGGGTGTGCTGCCCGAGGCGTGGGCCGAGTTGCTCTGGTACGACGCCGCCGTCGAACCCGTGGACCCGGCGACCACCGTCCCGCCCCAGGCGGCGTTCGAGGACCTCGGCCTGCTGGTGCACCGCACCTCGTGGGACGACGACGCGACGCTGCTCTCGTTCAAGTCGTCGCCCGGCGGCGGCCGGACGGCGTGGGAGACCTCGCGCCGCATCGACGCCGAGCGCGGGTGGGACACCCTGAGCGCCGGCCACCACCACCCCGACGCCGGCTCGTTCGTGCTCGCCTCGCGCGGCGCGTGGCTGCTGGTCGACGAGGGCTACTCCAACCGCAAGCGCGCCGGGCACCACAACCTCGTGCTGGTGGACGGACAGGGTTTCGCGGGGGAGGGCCGCTACCACGTCTACGCGGGCGCGCCCCCGACCCGTACCGCCGACATGGTGGACATCCTCGCCGAGGGCGGGTTTCTGCACGGCCGGGCCCGGACAGGGCGCATGTACCCGGAGGAGCTCGGGGTCGAGAGCCTGGAGCGGACGATCGCCGTGCTGCCCTCGGGACGCGCGGTCGTGGTCGACCGGGGCCGGGCCGCCGAGCCACGGTCGTGGACGCTGCTCTTCCACGCCGACCACCCGGCCGAGGAGGTGGCGCCCGGGCCCGACGATGCTGGCGCCGGCGCCGTCCGGCACGTGCTGCGCAACGGCCGCGCCGGAGCCTGGCTCACCACGTACGCCCCGGGTGCGGCGGGCGCGCCCGCAGTGGAGCGGGTCGTCACGGACGTCGAGGCCAACCCCACCTCCAGCACGCCGGACCTCGTGGTCACGCGCCGGATGCACACCCTGCGCGTGACGCCGCCCGCGGCGCGCGACCTGCTCGCGGTGACCGTGATCGAGCCGTTCGACGCCTTCCGCGCCGACGGCGCCGACGGTCGCGACGGCGCGAGCGGCCCGGTGGCGCGGCTGCTGCCGGCGCGCGCCGGCGTGGCGGTCGACCTCGGGGATGGCGAGCGCGCCTACCTCGCAGGCCCGGACGGCGTGATCGACGCCGAGGGCGTGCGGACGCGAGCCCGGGCCGTGCTGGTCGCGGGCGGGGTCACGCGCGTGCTCGGGGCGGACGCATGACCGCCGCCGCGTCGACCCAGGTGCGCCCCGACGGCTCCCGCCAGTGGTCGCGCACGCTGCTGGGCTGGCTGGAGTGGCTCGCGCACCCCGTGCTCGCGGGCGTGGCGTTCGCCGTCCTGTGCGTCGGCGTGGTCACGTGGCTCCCCGCGCTCGCGGCGACGGCGCACGCGCTGCGCGCCTGGCGGGCCGACGGCGAGACGCGCACGTTCACCGGCGTCTTCCGCGCCTTCGGCATCTACCTGCGGCCGCTGCTGGTCCACGCGGTCGCCTCGACCGCCGGGCTGGCCCTGCTGGTGGTCGACGTCGTCTTCCTCGCGGGGCGGACCGGCCCCGCCGCCGTCGTCCTCGTGCTGCTCGCGCTGGGGCTGCTGCTCGTGGCCGTGCCCTACCACCTGGCCCTCGCCGTGGTGGCGGGCGCGGATCCCGCGGGCACGGCGCGCGGCTGGGTCGGCGACGCGCTGTGGTTCGCCTTCGGCTCGGTGGCGCGGGGGACGGCGCTGCTGGGCGCCGTCGTCGCGACGCCGGTGTTCTCCCTGGTGATCCCCGCCGGACCGCTGCTGCTGTCCGCGAGCGTGCCCGTGCTGGTGGGGCTCGTGATCCTCGACCAGACCGTGGTTCCCGACCGCACCGACCCGACGGAGGACGCATGACCGGCACCGCCCCGCTCGCCCGCCGCACCCTGCTGACGGGAGCCCTGGCCTCGACCGGCGCCCTGCTGGCCGGCTCCGCCCTTGCGAGCCCCGCAGTCGCCGGCCCGCGCACGCTGCCTGACGCCGGACCGGCGTCGGGGGCGGGGAGCCGCCGCGTCGCCTGGGTGCCGTCGTGGGCCACCGCCCACACCCGCCCGACGGCGACCGACCCGCTGGTCCAGGCCGGGGTGACGGACCGGACCGTCCGGCACGTGCTGCGCCTCAGCGCGGGGACGGTGCCGGGCGGCGGTGCAGGTCCGGGCGGCGCGGCCGGGCGCCTGCGGATCCGCCTTGCGGGGACGTTCTCGGCCCAGCCCACGCTGATCGGCGCGGTGACCGTCGCCCGCCGCGTCGCCGGGCTCGCCGGGGCCGGGCCGGGCGTCGACCCGGCTACCGTGACCGCCGTGACCTTCGGCGGGGCGCCGGGTGGGTGGCTCGCCGCCGGAGCGACGCTCGTCAGCGACCCCGTGTCCCTCGCCGTACTCGACGGCGGCGACCTCGTGGTCAGCCTGCACCTGCCCGGGCCGACCGGGAGCCTGAGCTTTCACCGCAACGTCCACGCGACCGGCTACGTCGCCGCGGGGGACCGCACGGCCGACCTGGGCGACGCCTTCGCCGGGGAGGGCGCGGTCACGACCCGCTCGGCGGTGCTCCTGTGCGGCGTCGACGTCGAGCGCCCGGGCGTTCCCGGCGTCGCCGTGCTGGGCGACTCGATCACCGAGGGTGTCGGCACGCCCGACGACGCCGACCAGCGGCTCACCGACCACCTCGCGCGGCGGCTCACGGAGCGCGGCGGGCCGGTCGGGATCGCGAACCTGGGCATCAGCGGCAACCGCGTGCTGCTCGACGACGAGCGCTTCGGGCCGAGCGGCCAGGCCCGCCTCGACCGGGACGCGCTGGCGCTGCCCGGGGTGGACACGCTGCTGGTGGTGCTCGGCGTCAACGACCTGCAGCAGCCGCCCAGCCAGACTGACCCCGAGGTGATCCTCGCCGGGTACCGGCAGCTCGTGCTGCGCGCCCGCGACCGGGGACTGCGCGTGGTCGGCACCACGATCACGCCCTTCGGCGGCTGGCAGCGCTGGACACCCGCACTGGAGGAGGAGCGGCGGTACGTCAACGCCGCGCTGCTCGCCGGGGCGGGCGGCGGGGGCGGGCAGGGCGGGCGGCCCGACGCCGGGGCGTTCGACGCCGTGGCCGACGTCGCCGCCGCGGTCGCCGACCCCGCGAACCCGGCCCGGCTGCTGCCCGCGTACGACAGCGGCGACGGCCTGCACCCGAGCCCCGCCGGCGCGGCGGCGATGGCGGCGGCGGTCGGCCGCCGCACGCTGCTGGGCTGACCCACCCCCGACTCCGCCCGTCCCCGCGACGGGCGGGTGCCGCGCGCCCGCGCGCGGCCGATGCACCGCACCGCACGGCACCACCGCACCGCCTTGACGACGCACCGCACCAGCTCAACGACGAGAGGGACCGTGATGGAGAACGACACCGCAACCGAGGGCTCCGGCCCGACCCGGCGCACCGTGCTGTTCGGCCTGGGCACGCTCGCGGGCGTGGCCGCCCTGGCGCCGTACGCCGCCCTGCCCGCCCGGGCGCTGCCCGCGGCCACGACCACCGAGCTGGTCGAGCGCTGGGCCGTGCTGCAGACCGGCGGCCCGGGTCTCGACCTCGCCGACACCCACGTGGCGGCCGCCGTCCGGCGCGTGGACCGCGCGGCGACCACGGTGCTGACCACCCTTGACCGGTCGGCGGGGCGCACGGCCCTGTGGGCCGACCTCGCCGACCGGACCCGGTCCACGAACGTGACCACGACCTTCAAGCGGCTGCGCTCGATCGCGGTGGCCTGGGCGACGCCCGGCACCTCGGTCGCGGGCGACCCGGCGGTGGCCGACGCCGTGGCCGACGGCCTCGGCTGGATGCACGACAACCTCTACGGCCCCGGCCTGCCGCGCTTCGACAACGACTGGGACTGGGAGATCGGCTCCGCCTCGGCCCTGGTCGACACCCTGGTGGTGCTGCGCGAGCACCTCGGCGCCGACCTCGCGCGCTCCACGGCCGCCGTCCACCACTACACGCCCGACCCGAACCTGTGGCGGGCCGACCGGCAGATCGCCACGGGGGCCAACCGGGTGTGGATCGCCACCGTGGTCGCGGTCCGCGCCGCGCTCGACGGCGACGGCGACGCGCTGCTCCGGGTCCGCGACGCCCTCAGCGACGTCGACGGCTCCGGCGCCAACAGCGTGCTCGCCTTCGTGGACGACTCGGCCGCCGCAGCGGGCACGGGGGAGGGCTTCTTCCGGGACGGCTCGTTCCTGCAGCACTGGAAGCACCCGTACAACGGCGGCTACGGCAAGGAGCTGCTCGGCACCCTGTCCTCTCTGCTGCACCTGCTGGGCGACTCGCCGTGGCAGGTCACCGACCCGGCCCTGGACAACGTCTACGCCTGGGTGACCGACGGGTTCGACCCGCTCATGGTGCGCGGCGACGTCGTCGCCTCGGTGTGCGGGCGGGAGATCGCGCGCCCGAGCAAGCAGGGCCACGCCTCGGCGCAGACGGTGGTCGAGGGCACGCTCCGGCTCATCCCGTCCGCCCCGGCGGCGCAGGCGGCGACCCTGACGGCGCTGGTCGCGCAGTGGATCGCCGAGGACACCTACCGCGACTTCCTCGCCGGCACCACGCCCGCGTCCGTCGTCGCCGCCAAGGCGCTCCTGGCCGCGGGACCGACGCCGCGTGGGCCGCTCGTCGCGCAGCACCAGTACCCGGCCATGGACAAGGTGGTGCACCACCGCCCCGGCTTCGCGGTCAGCGTCAGCGCGTACTCCGCCCGCGTCTACAACTACGAGTCGATCCAGAACGAGAACCTGCACGGCTGGCACCTGTCCGACGGCATGGTGCTGCTGTACACGGACGACCTGGGGCACTACAGCGAGGACTACTGGCCCACCGTGGACCCCTACCGCCTGCCCGGCACCACCGTGGACACCGTGCGTCGCGCCGACGGGTCGGACCACCGCGCGACGAACGACGCGACGTGGGTGGGCGGTGCGACGCTGCCCGGCACCACGCTGGGCAGCTACGGGCAGGACCTGCGCGCCCAGGGCTCCGACCTGCGCGCGTACAAGAGCTGGTTCCTGCTCGACGACGTCGTGGTCTGCCTCGGCTCCGGCATCACGGCGCCGGGCGCCGCCGGCGCCGAGACCGTGGTGGAGAACCGCAAGCTGCGCGCCGGCGCCGCCCTCGTGGTCGACGGCGTGGACCAGCACGTGACCCCCGGCTGGTCCGCGACACTGGACGACGTGCGCTGGTGCCACCTCGCGGGGACGTCCGGCTACGTCTTCCCCGACGGCGCCACCCTGCGCGCGCTGCGCGAGGACCGCACCCACACCTGGCGCGAGATCAACGTGAAGTACGGCACCGACACCCCCGTGACCCGCCCGTACCTGACCGCCTGGCTCGACCACGGCGCCGCGCCCGCCGACGCCGCCTACGCCTACGTGCTGCTGCCGGCGGCGTCGCCTGAGGAGACGCGGCTGTTCTCCGCGGCGTGCGGGACGACGGACGGCCTGCGGGTGCTCGCGCAGGACGCCGCCGCGCACGCCGTCGTGCTCGGTGGCACCGTCGCGGCGAACTTCTGGGGCGCGGGCCGGGTCGTGCTGGACGCCGCGGCGGCGCCCGGCGCCCCGGGCGCCGGCATCTCCGGCGCGCTCGTGGCCGACGGCGCCGCGTCGGTCGTGCTGCACGCCGACCCGGCCGCGGGCGGGCAGCGGCCCACCCGCGTCGCGCTGAGCGACCCGACGCAGACCCGGACCCAGGTGGTCGTCGACCTGGAGGTGCCAGGACTGCGCCTGGCCGCCGCCGACGCCGGTGTGACCGTCACGCGGCGGGGCACGGGCTGGCGGCTCGTCGCCGACGGCGCCGCCTTGCGCGGGGCGACCGTGACGGCGTCGTTCGTCTGACCGCCGTCCACGGATCCACGTCCCACCCGATCCACGTCCACCGATCCAGACCGATCCAGCCAGACCGATCCAGGAGGTAGCACTCATGAGCACGCACTCCGTCCGATCCCGTTCGTGGCACCGACGTTCGCTCGCCCTGCTGGCGGGGCTCGCCCTCGCCGGCTCCGCCGTCGTCCCGGTGGCGGGAGCGGCGCCGCTGACCCCGGCGTCCGCGACCGCCCCGGCCGGCCTGTCGGGCGCGGCCCGCGCCGCCGACCCCGCTCCGCTGCGCACCGTCCGGGTGAGCACCAGCGCGGAGCTGGCGGCCGCGTTCGCCGGCGCCGTCGCGGGCGACCGCATCGTGCTCGCCGCCGGCGAGTACTCGATGGTCAAGCTGGCCGACAAGGCAGGCACGGCCGACCACCCGATCGTGATCGAGGGCGCAACCCTCGGCGGCGCCGTCGTCACCGGCGGCCAGCTCGAGGTCACGCGGTCGCAGCACGTCGTGGTGCGCGGCCTGGCCTGGCGCAACGCCGCGACGCTCAAGATCGAGGCGTCCACGAACGTGCGCCTGACCCGGAACGACTTCCGGCTGGCGTTCGTGCCCCCGGCCGACCCGTCCTCCTCGCGGCACTGGGTGTCGATCGCGGGGGAGGGCAGCGGCTACAACCGCGTGGACCACAACGCGTTCGCCGGCAAGACGGTGTTGGGCAACTACGTCACGGTCTACGGCGGCGCGACCCAGATCTCGCAGCACGACCGGATCGACCACAACTACTTCGCGGACAGCCCGGCCCAGCCGGTCAACGGCGGCGAGGCCATCCGCCTCGGCGTCTCCGCGCTGTCGGACTCCAGCTCGTTCGCGATCGTGGAGCACAACCTGTTCGAGAACTGCGACTCCGACCCGGAGATCGTCTCGCTGAAGAGCGACGACAACACCGTCCGGTACAACACGTTCCGCACCTCGGCCGGCTCCGTCGTCGCCCGCCGCGGGGACCGCAACGCCATCCACGGCAACGTGTTCCTCGGCGGGGGCAAGGCCGGCACGGGCGGGGTGCGCCTCTACGGCGACGACCAGCGCGTGCACGACAACTACTTCGAGGGGCTGGCGGGCTCCGGCTACACGGCGGCGCTCCAGGTCGACGGCGGTGACGTGGACGGGTCCGGCTCGACGTCGGCCCACTGGCGCGTGCACCGGGCGACGATCGTGCACAACACGTTCGTCGGCAACGTGTCCAACATCGAGCTGGGCGCCAACTACGTCTACCCGCCGGCCGACGTGACGATCGCGAACAACGTGGTGGTCGGCTCGACCGGGCGCCTGTTCGCCGAGCACAAGGCGACCGACGGCCTGACCCTGGCCGGCAACATCGCCTACCCCGAGGGCGACGCGACGCTCGGCATCACGGCCCAGCCGGGCCAGATCCGGGTCGCCGACCCGCTCCTGGTCCGCTCCGGCGGGCTCTGGCGGCTGCGCCAGGGACCCGCCGTCGACGCCGCCGTGGGCACCTACCCGTTCGTCGTCGAGGACCTGGACGGGCAGCCGCGCGACCAGCACCCCGACATCGGCGCGGACGAGGTGTCGACCGCACCCGTGCTGCGGCACCCGCTGACGGCGTCCGACGTCGGGCCGCAGTCCGACCTCTGACCACCTGACCGCTCCACCCACCGCACCCACCCACCCGGAGGAGAACCATGGCCCTCTTCGACAAGCCGCTCGACGAGCTGCGCGCCTACCGCCCGCAGCCCGAGGAACCGGCGGACTTCGACGCGTTCTGGAAGCAGACGCTCGACGCCGCCGCGGCCGTCGCGACCGAGCCCGTCGCCGTGCCGCACGACGCCGGGCTGGCGACCGTCGAGGTGCACGACGTGACCTTCTCCGGGTGGGCGGGGCAGCCCGTCAAGGCGTGGCTGCTGCTGCCGCGCCACCGCACCGGGCCGCTGCCCGCCGTCGTGCAGTACATCGGGTACAACGGCGGGCGCGGCGTCCCGTGGGAGTGGCTCACCTGGAGCGCCGCCGGGTACGCGCACCTGGTCATGGACAACCGCGGGCAGGGCGGCGGCGGCAAGACGACGGCGGACACCCCCGACGTCGCGCCCGACGGGCACGGGTCCTCGTCGCCCGGGTTCCTCACGCGCGGCATCGAGGACCCCGCCAAGCACTACTACCGCCGCCTGATCACCGACGCCGTCCGGGCCGTGGACGCCGTCAAGCAGCTCCCCGAGGTGGACCCCGAGCGGGTCGCCGTGCTGGGCGGCAGCCAGGGCGGCGGGCTCGCGCTCGCCGTCGCCGGCCTGCGCGACGACGTCGCGGGCGTGATCGCCGACGTGCCGTTCCTCAGCCACTACCGGCGCGCCTCCCAGATCACCGACCTCGGCCCCTACTCCGAGATCGCGCGCTGGCTCAAGGGCCACCGCTTCGAGATCGAGACGGCGATGCGCACGCTGTCCTACTTCGACGCCACGAACTTCGCCGCCCGCGCCCGCTGCCCCGGCTGGTTCTCCGTGGCGCTCATGGACAAGGTCTGCCCGCCGTCCACCGTCTTCGCGGCCTACCACCGGTACGGCGGGCCCGCGCAGATCGAGGTGTTCCCCTACAACGAGCACGAGGGCGGCGGCGCGTACGACACGCCCCGCAAGCTCGCGGCGCTCGCGGAGGTGCTCGGCCCCCGGTGACCTCCTCCGCCGGGTCGCCGTCCGCCGCGCCGCGCGTGCTGGTGGCTCTGTACGTCAACACGTTCGTCATGGCCACGGGCTTCTACCTGCTGGTCCCGCTGCTCGCCGTCCACCTGTCCGGACGGCTCGGCTTCGGGCTCGCGCTGGTGGGCCTGCTCGCGGGGATCCGCGCCGCCGCGCAGCAGGGGCTGCAGCTCCCCGCCGGGATGCTGGCCGACCGGTGGGGCGTGCGCCGGACCATCGTGGCCGGCGTGCTCGTGCGGGCGGCGGGCTTCGGCGCGCTGGCCCTCGCGACGACGCCGGTCGCGGTCGGCGCGGCCGGGCTCGCCATCGGGCTCGGGGGCGCGCTCTTCCACCCGGCGAGCTATGCCGCGTACGCCCGGCTCGGCAGCGCGCGGCCGGACGTCTTCGCCCGGCGGGAGGCGCTGAGCAACGCCGGGTTCGTCGTGGGCCCGCTGCTCGGCGGGCTGCTGGTCACCGCCGGGTTCGACGTCGTGTGCGCCGTGGCGGCGGCGCTGTTCCTCGCCGCCGCGCCGCTCACCTGGTGGGGGCTCGGGCGGGCGGTGGAACCGGGCCCGGCGGCGGTGGAGAACGCTCCCGCCCGCCCGGCCCGTGGGGTTCGCCGCGACGCGCGCCGCGGGCTCGTGGTCCTGCTGCTGCTCAACGCCGGGTCGTGGGCGATCTTCACCCAGCTCCAGCTCGTGGTGCCGCTGCGGCTGGAGAGCGCGCTCGGCAGCAGCGTGGCCGTCGGGTCGGCGTACGCGGCGGCGGCCGTGCTCGTGCTCGCCACGACCGTGCCGGTGACGCGCTGGCTCCAGGCGCGGCTCCGCCTGCCCGTCGTGCTCGCGCTCGGCGCCGGGACGATGGGCGTCGGCATCGCCCTGCTCGGCGGCGGCCCGGGGCTGGGGTCCCTGGTGGCGGGGATGACTGTGTTCACGCTCGGCCAGATGGTGTTCCAGCCGGCGATGAGCGCCGTGGTCGCCGCGGGGGCGCCGGCCGGGTCCGTCGCGACCCGGTTCGGCGTCAACGGGCTCGCGCTCGCGGTGGGTGGCGTCGTCGGATCGTCCCTGGTCGGGGCGCTGCTGGCCGGGCCGCTCGCCGGCCCGGGCTGGGCCTGGGCGGGCTTCGCCGTCGCCGGCGCGCTGCTCGCGGCGGGGTACGCGCGGGCGCGGACCGGGTAGGGCCGGGCTACGGCGCCGTCGTGCTCCGCGCCGCCCGGCGGCGCTCCACGACCCGGGTGAGCAGGGCGACGACGGCGCCCCCGGCGAGGGTGCCCACCAGCACGAGCAGCGCGCCGACGGCCCAGAGCCCGGAGTCGTCGGTCGCCTCCGCCTGGATGGTCCACGCCGCCGTGAACGGCACGGCCACCGCGAGCACCGCGACCCATGCGGGGGCGGCCAGCGTGCCGACCACCACCAGGGCGATCAGCGCGAGCACGCACGCGATCACCTGGGGTGCCTCGTAGGGGCCGGTGACGTTCCCGGTCGCGGGATCGACGTCCCGGACGGCGTCCCGGCCCAGGAAGATCCACCAGGCCACGACGGTCAGCACGATCACGGTGAGCGTGGTCAGGGTCGAAGAGGGCTGCTTCCGCGTCGTCATGCTCCCACCCTGCCCCTCATCCGTCCGAAAAGTGCTGTGACATCCCGGAGCGGGGCGCGTCTGAGGTACATGACACACACGACCGGCACCGTGACGTCGTCCTCCATCACCGACCTGCGGACGGCCCCCGTGGCCGCTCCCCACGAGAGCACCGTGACCCGCACCCTGGTCGCTCTCGACATCGACGGAACGCTCCTGGGGGCGGACGGGATCGTCCCGGCCGTGACCGTCGGGGCCGTCCAGGGGGTGCGGCGCTCGGGCCACCACGTGGTCCTCGCCTCGGGCCGGTCGCTGGTGGGGGTCCTCCCCGTCGCCGGCCAGCTCGGCATCGACCAGGGCTGGGCCGTCGCGTCCAACGGGGCGGTCGTCGCGCGCGTCGACAGCGCCCTGCCCAGCGGCTACCGGATCGAGACGATGCACTCGTTCGACGTCGGGCCCGTCGTCCGGCTCGCGCGGGCCGCCCTGCCCGCGGTGCAGGTCGGGGTGGAGGAGGTGGGCTGGGGGTACCGGGTCAACCGCGTCTTCGAGCGCGGGCTGGTCAACGGCGAGCAGCGCCAGGTAGCGGACACGGAGCTGTGGAACGTGCCGTCCTCGCGCGTGATCCTGCGCGGGGACGGCGTGCTGTCCCTGCTGGGGCCGCTGCGCGAGCTGGGGGTCACGGCCACCCCCGCCGGACCCGACTGGGTCGACGTCACGCCGCGGTCCCTGAGCAAGGCGACGGCGCTCGAACGCATCCGCGAGCGGGTCGGGGTGGACCCGGCCTCGACCCTCGCGGTGGGGGACGGCGTCAACGACCTGGAGATGATCGCGTGGGCCGCGCGCGGCGTCGCGATGGGCCACGCCCCGGCGGCCGTGCTCGACGCCGCGGACGAGGTGACCGGGCGGATCGAGGAGCACGGCGTGGTCGCGGTCCTGAGCACGCTGCGGTAGTCCGACCGAACTCGTGCCCGGTGCGGCACAACCTCCGGGGGTGAATCACACGTCATAGTCGTGGCGTCCCGACCGGGACGCGGGTGCACGACTTTGGAGGACTTGCCCTATGAGCAGCAGATTCGTCGTCCGTTCCGCAGTGGTCACGGGCGCGCTGGCGCTCGTGCTGTCCGGCGCGATCGCCGCGGGTGCGGCCGGCTCCGCGGCCCCCGACGTGCGGCAACCACCACCCCGGGTGCCGACGTCGACGGGCCACGGTGGCGCAGTCAGCTCCCTCGACCCGGTCGTCTCCGAGGTGGGTCTGCAGGTGCTGCGGAAGGGCGGCAACGCCACCGACGCCGCGGTCGCGATGGCCGCGGCGATCGGCGTCACCGACCCGTACAGTGCCGGGATCGGTGGCGGCGGCTTCTTCGTGCACCACGACGCATCGACCGGCGAGGTCGAGACCATCGACGGCCGCGAGACGGCGCCCGCCGCCGTCGGGCCGGACGTGTTCCTCGACCCGGCCACGGGGGAGCCGTACCCCTTCTACCCGGACCTGGTCACCGGCGGCGTCAGCGTGGGTGTCCCCGGGACGCCCGCAACCTGGGACCGCGCCCTGGAGCGCTGGGGCACGACGACGCTCGGCCAGGCGCTGCGCCCGGCGACGGCCGTTGCGGAGCAGGGGTTCGTCGTCGACCAGCTCTTCCACGACCAGACCGTGGCCAACCAGGAGCGGTTCGAGGCGCTCACGTCCACGAGCGACCTCTTCCTGCCGGGCGGCCAGGCGCCCCCGGTAGGGTCGGTGTTCCGCAACCCGGACCTCGCCGCGACGTACCGGGCGCTGGCCGCCGGTGGTGTCGACGCGTTCTACGAGGGCGCGCTCGCGGACGAGATCGCCGACGCGGTGCAGGCCCCGCCGGTCGCGGCGGGTACCGACCTGCCGGTGCCTGCCGGCTCGATGACGGCCGCGGACCTCGCGGCGTACGAGGTCGTGGACCGGGACCCCGTGTCCTTCTCGTACCGCGGGTACGACGTCTACGGGATGGCGCCGCCGGCGTCCGGCGGGACGACCGTGGGGGAGACGCTGAACATCCTGGAGCGGTTCGACCTGGGATCGCTGGACGACACCGCCGTGCTGCACCACCACATCGAGGCGAGCGCCCTGGCGTTCGCCGACCGGGCCGCCTACCTGGGTGACGGCGACTTCGTGGACGTGCCGGTGGACGGCCTGCTGGACGACACCTTCGCCCAGGAGCGCGCCTGCCTGCTCGATCCGGCGGCCGCCGCCACCAAGCCCGTCGCGGCCGGTGACGCCCGGGACTACGACGGCGTGTGCGACGCCGACGCCGCGCCCGGCACGGTGCCCGAGGACACCGAGAGCACGTCCACCACGAACCTGACGGCCGTGGACCAGTGGGGCGACGTGGTCGAGTACACCCTCACGATCGAGCAGATCGGCGGGTCGGGCATCGTGGTGCCCGGGCGCGGGTTCCTGCTGAACAACGAGCTCACCGACTTCAGCATCGAGTACGACGCCGACGACCCGAACCGCATCGAGGCGGGCAAGCGGCCACGCTCGTCCATGGCGCCCACGATCGTCGTCCAGGACGGCCGCCCCGTGCTCGCGCTCGGCTCGCCGGGCGGGTCGAACATCATCTCGACGGTCACGCAGATGCTGGTCAACCGGATCGATCTCGGTATGACCATCCAGGAGGCGATCGCCGCGCCGCGCGTGGCGCCGCAGAACTCGGCGCGGCCCACGGCGGAGCAGGCGTTCGTGGACCGCTACGGCACGGCGCTGGCCGGCTACGGGCACGCGTTCACCCCGACGGCCAACGGGATCGGGGCGGCGACCGCCATCGAGATCGGGCCGGACGGGCTGCTCACCGCCGTGGCGGAACCGACCCGCCTCGGCGGCGGGTCGGCCCGGGTGGTGCGGCCGGTCACGCGCTGACCTGCGCTCGCTGCCGGGGGGTGGGGGGGAGACCACCCCGACAAAACCCACGAACAAACACCCCCCCCCCCCCCGAGCACCCCCCCCCCCGCGGCCGCGCCATCCGCTCCTCGCGGAGCGCCACCTCCAGCGCCACGAACGCCACCACGTCGAGGACCAGGCCGAACGCCGCCGTCCACCGCACGGCGCGGAACACCAGGAGCTGCGTGAACAGCAGGCTCACGAGCACCGCGCGGCGCACCCAGACGGCGCCCTGGAGGTGGTTGCGCCGGCCCACGACGACGCCGACGCCGAGCAGCACGACGGACACGCCCACCGCCGCGAGGATCGCGGCGCCCGTCCAGGCCGGCACCCCGTCGACCTGGCCGGCCAGGACCTGCACGCCGACGGTCGCCTCCGCCGCGCCGACCGCCAGGAGCAGCACGATGACCAGCCACGCGGCCCAGGCCCGGTCCACGAGCGCGTCCAGCCACCGGACCACGGCCCGCACCCCGGCGCGGACCGGGTCGGGCACGTCGGCGTCGTCGGCCGGCACGGTCTCGACCAGCTCGGCGACCTGGCGGGCGCCCGGCTCGCCGGCGCCCTTCGCGGCGAGCCCGCGCGCCTCGTCCCGGGCCGCGGGAGTGAACCCGCCGGCCAGGCCGGCGGCGAGCCGGTCGGCGGCCACGGCGAGGTACTCGGCCGGGTGGTGCGCCCGGCGGCCGTGCAGGCCCTCCACGACCAGCACGAGCACCACCGTGACGAAGTAGATGATCGCGGCGGTGGGGGCGAAGAAGTAGTCGTTGTCGGAGGTGACGAACTTGCCGACCTCGTCGATGAACAGCCCGAAGCCGACGCCGCCGAGCAGCGCGCCGAGCGAGCGCGGCACCGGGCCGACGTACGACAGCAGGAGCATCATCGCCAGGGCCATGAGGAGCCCGCCCCACAGCACGTGGGCGAGGTGCAGCCCGCCCCCGCCGATCTGCGGGTAGCCCGTCGCAGCGAGGTACGCCCGGGTGGCGAGCACGGTCACGACGCTCGCCACGAGGAACGTCACCAGGTGCCGTACAGCCGCCGTGTCGCGCGGCGCCCCGAGCCGCAGCAGGTGGCCGCGGCCCGCCAGGCCGCCCGTCCCGGTCGTGCGCTGGTTCGTCATGCCAGTCTCCCCTCGGCCTGGCGCGGGTCGCGCCGGCTCCAGGAGCATCTTTCCGCATCGCGCGGTCCAGGGGGCTACCCCTACCTCGATGAGGGTGGCCAGCCCGGCTGTGCCGGCGTCGGCCCGTCGATAGCGTCGCCGGCATGAGACTTGTGCACCGCCGCGCCGTCGCGGCCGCCACCCTCGTCTGCCTCGCCGCGTCCGTCGGGTCCGCCGTCGCGGCGCCGGACCCGCAGACCTCGATCGCGGCACCGCCCTCGACGGCGGCGCTGGTCCAGCAGGCCGAACGGATCGTCGCGGCGGGCACGCCCGGGGTCGTCGTCGGGACGCGCGACGAGCGCGGCCGGCGGACCGTCGTCGCCGGGACCGGCGACCTGCGCACCGACCGGGCGCCGCGGCCGCACGGGCAGTTCCGCGTCGGCAGCGTCACCAAGTCGTTCACGGCCGTCGTCGTCCTGAGCCTCGTCGCGGACGGGCGGATCGAGCTCGATGCCCCGGTGGCCCGCTACCTGCCGGGTGTGCTGCCCTACGCCGAGCCGATCTCGGTGCGCGAGCTGCTGCAGCACCGCAGCGGCCTGTCCGACTACGGCGACGTCCTGTGGGCCGACCCGGAGCTCGTGGCGCGCTCCCGCTTCGCGGACCACGAGCCGGCCGAGCTCGTCGGGATCGCCACCCGGGAGCCGCTCCAGGCCGATCCCGGAACGGAGTTCGGCTACTCCAACACCGACTACGTGCTGCTCGGCATGCTCGTGGAGCGCGTCACCGGGAACGACTACGCGGACGAGCTGGAACGGCGGGTGCTCGGTCCGGCGCACCTGCGGGACACCTATGTCTCCGGGCACGGGCCGTGGCTGCGCCGGCCGGCGATGCGCGGGTACGAGGCCGTGGGCCCCACGGCGCGGCTGACCGACCTGACCGCGTACAACATGTCGGTCGCACCGGCGAGCGGCGACATCGTGTCCACCGCCCGCGACGTGAACCGGTTCTACGCGGCGCTGCTCGACGGCCGTCTGCTGCCCGACCGGCTGCTGCGGGAGATGCGGGAGGCCCTGCCGGCCTTCCCCGGCTTCGACTACGGCCTGGGGCTCGGGCGCACCGAGCTCTGCGGCCAGGAGGTCTGGGGTCACGTCGGCGGGGTGCCGGGGTACGGCACCTACAGCTTCACCGACCCGCGCAGCGACCGGCAGGTCACGGTCGTGATCAACCAGGGGATGACGCAGAGCGCTGCGGCGGAGGACGCGGCCTACGCGCTCGTCGCGCTCGAGCTCTGCGGCGACCCTGCGGCCGGGTAGCCGCGCGACCGCCCTCCTGACGACCCGGGCCCAGGCGACCCGGGCCCAGGCGGCCCGGGCGTCAGGCCGTGCCCGGGCTGCCGGCCGGCGGCGCCTGCCAGCGGTAGCGCAGGGAGACCATCCGCAGCGCGAACACCAGCGCGGCCACGGCCGAGCCCGTGCCGATGTTGAACCAGTCCGCCCACACCAGCGCACTGGTCAGCGCGGCCCCGAGCAGCGCCGGGATGGCGTACAGGCCGCGGGCGCGGAAGATCTGCGGCACGTCGTTGGCGATGACGTCGCGGATGACGCCGCCGCCCACCGCCGTCACCAGGCCGAGGATCGCGGAAGCCACCGGGTTCATGCCCGCGGCCAGCGAGACGAGGGTGCCGGTGACCGCGAAGAGCGCCATGCCGGCGGCGTCGAACGTGATCAGCAGGTCGTGGAAGCGCCGCACGACGTGCGCGAAGAAGTACACGACCACCGCGGCGACCACGGGCGGGACCAGGTAGACGGGCGAGTCGAAGGCCCGCGGCACGCCGACGTCGAGGATCACGTCGCGCAGGATGCCGCCGCCCAGGCCGACGCAGGTGCCGAGCAGCAGCGACCCGACGATGTCGAACTGGCGCTGGGCGGCGAGCAGCGAGCCCGACACGGCGAAGAAGAAGACGCCCAGGAGGTCCCCGGCGAGCTGCGTCCACTCCACGTCAGGTTCCTTCCGGTTGCCATGAGACCAGCGCCTTGCCGGCGGAGCTAGGAGGCAAGGCCGTTGCGGGTGGTCACGTCTGGCCGGCTGATCTCTGCCCACACCTCGTCGAGGGACAGGCCCAGCACGTCGGCGATCGCCGCGATGGTCGGGAAGGCGGGCGTGGCCACCCGGCCTGACTCGATCTTGCGCAGGGTCTCGGGGGAGACGCGGGCGTCGAGCGCGGTCTCCAGCATCGAGCGGTCCCCGCGGGCGCGGCGCAGGAGGGCGCCGAGGCGCTGTCCGCGCTCGACGTCGGCGGGGGTGAGCGGCAGCCTGACCATGACCCAATACTAATACCGGGATAACATGGCCGGGATAGTTATTGGTAGGCACGCGAAGGGCACCCCATGATCGAGATCCTCAACCCCACCGAGCTGGCCCGCGCCAGGGAGTCGGGCGCGCTGGTCGCCGGCATCCTGCACACGCTGCGGGACCGCGCCACGGCCGGCACCAACCTCCTGGACATCGACCGGTGGACCCGGGAGATGATCGCCGCGGCCGGGGCGCAGTCCTGCTACGTCGACTACGCGCCGTCCTTCGGCCGCGGGCCGTTCGGCCACTATATCTGCACGGCCGTGAACGACGCCGTCCTGCACGGGATGCCCTACGACTACCGGCTCGCCGACGGCGACCTGCTGACGCTCGACCTGGCCGTGTCCCTGGACGGGATCGCCGCGGACTCCGCGATCAGCTTCGTGGTGGGCGGGGACCGGGCGGCCGACGCCGGGAGCGGCGCGCTCATCGAGGTGACCGAGCGCGCGCTGGCCGCGGGCATCGCCGCCGCCGGGCCGGGGGCACGCATCGGCGACCTGTCGCACGCCATCGGCACCGTGCTCGGCGGGGCGGGCTATCCGATCAACACCGAGTTCGGCGGGCACGGCATCGGGTCGACCATGCACCAGGACCCGCACGTCGCGAACACCGGGCGGCCCGGCCGCGGCTACCGGCTGCGCCCGGGGCTGCTGCTCGCGCTGGAGCCGTGGGTCATGGCGGACACCGACGAGCTGGTGACCGACGCCGACGGCTGGACCCTGCGCAGCGTGACCGGCTGCCGTACGGCGCACAGCGAGCACACCATCGCCATCACCGACGACGGGGCGGAGATCCTCACCCTGCCGCGGTAGCCGCCCCCGCCACAGCCGACCGGATGTGCTCCCGCGTGGCCGCGAACGCCGTCGCCAGCTCGCGCGCCATGCCCGGGTAGTCGGCGTGCCCGGCCGTGTGCACGGCGAGCTCCAGCCGCGAGCCACCTGCGCGCCCCACCGCGTTGGCCACGGCGAACTGCCCAGGCGGCGGCACGTGCACGTCCCAGAGGGCGCACTCGACACGGGTCGGGACCCGCAGGTGCCCGGCCGCGACGGACGCGTCGTGGAACGCCAGCACCTCGCGGGCCTCCGGGTGGTCGGCGACGTGGTGGCGCACTGCCTCGCCGCTGCCGGTGCAGCGCAGGCGCAGGCGCAGGTCGTGCTGGCCGAAGGTCGGCACCTCCAGCGTCGCCCCGACGAACCGGTCGTCCCACGGCACGGCCAGCGCGCCGATCCCGCCGCCGAAGCTCGTGCCGACGAAGTACAGCGGCAGCTCCCCGAGGGCGGCGTCGCGCCCCGCCAGCACGTCGAGCAGGGCGGTCGCCGCGTGCCACAGGTCCACGGCGCTGCGGCCCACGGTGTAGGTCGCGACGGACTCGATGCCGTGCAGCACGTGCCGCGCGCTGGTGTCCGGGGCGCCGACGCCGGTGTTCAGCGCGCCGAGGCCCCGCGCGACGGGAAAGATGACGGCGGCGTCGCGCGGCACCCGCTCGAAGCTCGGCGCCTGCCGGCCGCCGTACCCGTGGCTGTGCACCACGCCCACCCGGGGCGGCCCGTCGAGCGGGAGCGCTACCCAGGCGCGCAGCCGCAGGCCGCCGTCGGCCGTGAACGTCACGACCGACACGTCGTGCGCGCCGTGCCGCCCCTGCGGTTCGAGCACCACCTCGGCCCGGACCTCCCGCGCCCGCTCGTACCAGGAGCTCCACAGGTCCGCGTACCCGTCGGGCTCGGCGGCGGGCGCCACGCCGAGCAGCGCGGCGCGGTCGTACCCGTAGGTCCCGTCGATCGGGCTGCCGGGAAACCACCGGTCGTAGGGGCTGGGCAGGGGCGGGAGCGCGGGATCGGTCACGGCGGGGTTCCTTCGTCAGGGCGCGGGTCGGCGGCGCGGCGCGTGGCTCGTGGCACACTGAGCCGGTCGTCGAAAGGGGTAGGTGTGCTGGTCGCAGAGCGCAGGGCGCGGATCGTCGACGAGGTGGCGCGCCGCGGTGCCGCGAGCATCGCCGAGCTCGCGGACGAGCTCGGGGTGAGCGCCATGACCGTGCGCCGCGACATCGAGGTGCTCGCGGACCACGGCCGGCTCGACAAGGTGCGCGGCGGCGCCACGGCGCGGCAGACCGACACGACGCGGCAGGACCGCACCTTCGTGACGCGCATGCACCGCCAGGTCGCGGAGAAGCGCGCCATCGCACAGCACGCCGCGGCGTGGGTGGAGCCCGGCATGGCGGTCGGCCTGTCCGGCGGCACGACGGCGTGGGTGCTGGCCCAGGAGCTGCGCGAGGTCCCGGAGCTCACCGTGGTGACCAACTCCCTGCCGGTGGCCGAGGTCTTCCGGCGTCCGGACCGCTCCGACGAGCCGTACACCCAGTCCGTGGTGCTGACCGGCGGCGTGCGGACGCCGTCGGACTCCCTGGTGGGACCGGTCGCCGTGCGCTCGCTGGAGCACCTGCACCTGGACATCGCGTTCCTCGGCGCCCACGGCATCGACCTCCAGGCCGGCCTGACCACGCCCAACCTCCTGGAGGCCGAGACCGACCGCGCGCTGCTCGCGGCGGGCGGCCGGGCCGTGGTGCTGGCCGACCACTCCAAGTGGGGCGTCGTCGGCCTGACCACCGTGGTCGACCTGCGCGACGTCGAGCAGCTCGTCGTGGACGACGGGCTCGACGCGGAGGCGCGCGCGACCCTCGAGGGCCAGGTCGGCGACCTCCAGGTGGTCGCGGTCGGCTGAGCCTGCGTCGGGGCCGGGTTCGGGCCCGCGCTCACCGGGCCGTGCTGGCCCGGGGCACGACGCGCGCCCCGACCACCACGTGCTCGACGGGCAGGTTCGCGCCGGGTGGGGTGGCGATCTGGCGTTCGAGCTCGCTCAGCGCGCGCTCGACCAGGGCCTCCTTGTCCGGGGCGACCGACGTCAGGGCGGGCGCCGTGAAGCGTGCGCCGCGCACGTCGTCGATGCCCACCACGGCGACGTCGTCCGGCACCGTGCGCCCCGCGGCCTGGAGCGCGGCGAGCGCGCCGAAGGCCACGGAGTCGTTGGCGCACACCAGTCCGTCGAACGCGATCCCGCGCCGCACGAGGTCCGCGACCGCGCGCAGGCCCTCGTCCGGGGTGAACGCGTCCACCTGCGCGACCAGGTCGGCGTCCGCCGCCAGCCCGAGGGCCGCCACGGCGTCCCGGTAGCCCGTGTACCGCCGGTCGGCGGCGTCGGACGGGCGCGCGTCCCGCGTGCCGACGTAGGCCACGCGCGCGCAGCCGACCTGCGCGAGGTGCTCCGTCGCCGCGTAGGACGCGGCCCGGTTGTCGATCGTGACGTGCGTGAACGGGCTGACCAGGATGTGCTCGCCCAGCAGCACGAGCGGCCCGGGCGTCGCGCGCCGGGTCAGGTCGGCGACCGACAGCGCGCGCGGGATGTGGATCAGCCCGTCGGTCGGGGGCAGCCCCGTGCCGTTGGCGACGTTTACCTCGCGCTCGTGGTCGCCCGCGGTGAGCTGGATGAGCACCGACAGGCCGCGCTGGTCGGCGCGGCGCACGAGCAGCGCCGTCAGCTCGGCGAAGTACGGCTCCTCCAGGTCCGGCACGGCGAGCGCCACGATGCCGGTGCGCTCTTTCCTGTGCACGACCGACAGCGTAGTGGTGCCGGCCCGCCGTCGGGGCGTCGAAGCCATCATCGCTCCTGCACCCGGAACGCCACGACGCGCGCCTGGGCGGCGCCGTTGGTGGCGCCCACGACGAGACGCGCGGACCGCAGGGGCCCGAGGCCGTCCGGCAGGGGGTGCACGCGCAGCCGCTGCCGGTTGTCGGCCACCGCGGTGACGGTGACCCAGTCCTGGCCGGGCGCGTCGGGCAGCACCTCGACGCGGTAGTCCTTCACCAGGGTCGGCAGCACCTCGTCCGGGGTGCGGTGGTGGTGGAGCGTGTTGAGCTCGACGTCGAGGTCGTCGTCGAACACGATCCGGGCCTCTGCTGCGGTGACGGGCTCGTCCCAGTCGAGGCGCAGCCACTCCTCGCGACCCGCGGACAGCGGCGCGGACGCCCACATGTTCGGCCCGCCGTGGTTGCGGTGGGAGCCCGACGTCGCCCGCTCGGGCGCCAGCGCCCGCGTCTCCGGCGCGCTCCGGAACACCACGGAGCGGCCGCGCAGCGGCTTGGTGGGCCACTGCACGAGCAGCTCGTCGGTGCTGACCTGCACGTTCTGGTCGTCGTTGTCGACGCGGTGCACCAGGGTGAGCACCCCGGGCGGGAGCGGCGCGGTGGTGTGCACGGCGAGGTCGGGGTTGGCCCGGAGCACGACGACGGCGTTCTGCGGGGTCTCCGGGGCGAACGGCACGTGCGCCGTGACCCAGCGGTGGTCGCCCGCGGGCACGGCCACGTCGGTCTTGCCCTCCAGGCGGGCGGGCACCACGTTCTGGAGCCTGCCCGTGGACCACACCTCGACGCTCAGGGTCGTGTCCCGCCGGGCGGAGACCAGCAGGTCCACGCTGTCCAGGCGCGGGTCCACGGGCAGCGCGATGCCGAGGTCGACGTCGAGGTCGTGCACGTCGAAGTCGTCGTAGGGGTCGCCGGTCGAGCCGGCGACGGGGGCGGCGATGCTCGTCGTGGTGCTCGACGCCGTGACGCGGGCGCGCCGCGCCAGGTCGCGCGGGTCGGTGTTCACCACGCCGACGACGGGCGCGTCCCAGGCGAGCAGCGTCTGCCGCAGCTCGTCGAGGTGGTCGGTGTACACGCCGCGCGGCGTGGTGCCGTGCTCGACGCACAGGGCCGCCGCGGTGCCCGCGGCCTGGCCCATCGCCCCGCAGGTGGCCATGACGCGCGCGGCGCCGAACGCGATGTGCGTGGCCGAGACGTCCCGGCCGGCGAAGAGCATGTTCTCCACGTTGACCGAGTACAGGGACCGGTAGGGGATCTCGAAGACGCCGTCGGAGAAGCGCTGGAGCGCGCCCGCGCCCTGCGCGTACATGCCCTGCGCGGGGTGCAGGTCGATGGACCAGCCGCCGAACGCGACGCCGTCGTCGAACCTGGTCTGGTCCACGATGTCGCCCTGGTGCAGCGTGTAGTCGCCCACGAAGCGGCGGTACTCGCGCTTGCCGGGGACGTTCCCGATCCACTCCAGGGTGAGGTTGTCGGCATCGAACTTCCCGGAGTTCTTGATGTGGTCCCAGATGCCGAGGATGACGCCGCGCAGCTCGTCGCGGATCCGCTCGTTGTCGTCGACCGTGTCGAGCTCGCCGCCCCACTCGATCCACCAGTAGTGCGCGCCGGAGTCGCCGCTGCGGATGATGCGGTGCTCGGGGATGGGCGTGCCCGTGATGTCGATGGCGCTCTCGGGCGCCACGTACTTGACCGGGTGCCCGAGGTCCTTCGTGTAGAAGAGGAGCGTGGACCCGAGGAACTCCCGCACGGCCTCCGGCGGCGCCCACTCCTCGCCGAACTCGTCGTGGCTCTCCTTGCCCAGCCGGTACCGGGCGCCCGCGAGGTGCCCCACGAGCCCGTCGCCGGTGCAGTCCAGGAAGACCGGGGCGGTGAACGTCGTGAGGATCTCCGACGCCATGGTCCAGCCGGTCACCGACTCGATGCGCCGGGCGTCGTCCGGGCCCGAGGCGCGCACCTCGCGGACGTCCGTGTTGAGGAAGAGCCGGATGTTCTGCTCGCGCCGCACCGTGTCCAGCACCACGTCGTCCCAGTAGACCGGGTTCCCCTCGGGGTTGCGGTACTGGTTCTCCACGTACATCTCGCCGACGATCCCGGTCTCCCGGGCCCACCGCTGGTTGCCGTGCGCGGTCGCCCCGCACACCCACACCCGCACCTCGGACGACGAGTTGCCGCCGAGCACGGGCCGGTTGTTGATCAGCACGACCTGCCGGCCCATGCGGGCGGCCGCGACGGCGGCACAGACGCCGGCGAGGCCCCCGCCGACGACCACGATGTCGGCTTCTACCGTCTGGGTGCGCATGTTCTCCTTGTTTCCTTTGGTGCTGGTCAGAGTGCTGATCGTGGGTGTGCGGGGCGGGGCGGGCCGGGGTCGCCCCGGCCCGCCGGAGGTCACTCGTCCACGGCGAGCACCTCGACCTCGTAGACGCGGGCGACGTCGGTGGCCGACGCCGACGGGTCGGTGACCAGCAGCCGGACCTGGTCCGCCGTGGCGGCGGGGAACGTGAAGGTCACCGTGCCCTGCGTGTTTCCGGTGACCTGGCCCACGGCGACCCAGCCGGCGGCCGTGTGCAGCTCGACCGAGAAGTCCCGCAGCACGTCGGCCGTACCGGTCGCCCTGCTGTAGCCGCTGCGCACGCGCACCGTGTCGACGGCGGTCGCGGTGCCCCAGTCGGCGGTGAGCACCGGCTGGGCGTCGTCGAGCGCGGAGATCCATCGGCTGGCGTCGGTGCACGAGCCGTCGACGGCGAGCTCGCCGCCCGTGTCGGCGCGCAGCGTCGAGGAGACGGTGACGGCGGCGCCGCGGGCGACGTTCACCCCCGTGGCCTCGCCGCGCAGGCCCGCCACGACCTGGGCCGCCGTGGTGCCGGCCGGTGTGCCGCCGGTGCGGGGGAGCGTGGCGTGGAAGAGCTGCCCGGCGCTCGGGACCGTGACGTAGAGCTGGTCCGTGCCGGTGGACGCCGTCACCGCGCTCAGCCGCTGGGCGCCCGTCCGGGCCTCGCCCACCGTGCCGAACCGCCACGCGCTCTCGCCGCGCACCCGCTCGGCGCGCAGGACGGCGCTCTGCTGGCCCGTGACGCACGAGGTGGTCTCCACCACCGCGTAGACCCGTGTCGTCGCGCCGGCCGACGTCGTCTCGATGGCCGCCGACGTCTCCACGCCCGGCCCGAGCTCCGCCAGGTCGAGCACGGTCTCGCGCTGCCACGCGGCGCCGTCCCAGCGCGCGAACCGCACGTCGTAACCGTCGAACGCCGTGACACCCTCGGTGCGGAACCGGTAGGCGATCCCGTCGAGCTGGTCGCCGTGCACCGACAGCTTCGCGGTCTGCAGCGCGGGCCAGTAGGAGCCGATGTCCTCGCCGTCGACATACGGCTGGTAGACGACGGCGCCCGGCGTGGCAGGCGTGACCGGCGTGGTGAGCGTCGCGCCCGCGACGTCGCGGAACGAGCCGTCCGCCGGGTCGTAGACGGCGTACGAGCCGAGGTGCCGCGACGGGTCGGCGGGCCACGGCCCCCACTCCCACAGCACGTGCACGCGCCCGTCCGTGCCCACCTTGAGGTCGTCCGGGTAGAAGGAGTGCCCCACCGCGTCGGCGACGACGGCGACCCGCGACCACGTGCCGGCCGCGGTGTCGAAGTGGTACAGGTTGCCGGTGCGGGCCTGGCGCTGGTCCGCGCCGGCGCGCGCCATGACGTAGACGTCGCCGTCCGCGCCGCGGGCCGTCACCGGGTAGGTGATGGCCAGGTCCTGGTCCGGCAGCTGCGCCGAGACGTCCACGAGAGACGTGACGTCGCCCGGCGTCGTGGTGCGGAAGTAGTTCCACTGCTCGTGGTGCATCGAGACGAACGCGTGCACGTTGCCCGCGCCGTCCACCACGATCGAGGGCTGGTTGTGCCCGTTGTCGTCCACGAACGTGGCGCACGAGCCGTCGGCGGCCCGCAGGCAGCCGTCGGTCCAGACGCCGTCCGCGCCGCGCGCGGCCACGTGCACCTCGTGCGTCGCGGCCGTGGGGCCGGGCGCGTTGAACGCCACGTAGGTGACGCCGCCCACGACGTCGATCGGCTTCCACCAGCCCGCCTGGTTGGACGAGTCGACCGTGAAGGGCAGCTCGTCGACCTGCGCCGCGTGCCGCGCCGCGGCCGAGTCAACCGGTCCCGCGGCCGACGCCGGCAGGGCCGTGCCGAGCGTCACGGCCGCCGCGAGGGCGGCCGTGACGGCGCGGGGGCCGGGGGTCTGGGGCCGCCGCATCAGTCGACCAGCTTCTGCGCGGCCGCGCCGGCCTTCTCCATCGCGGCCTGCGGCTCCGCGCTGCCCACCAGGACCGCCTGGATCTGCTCGGCGATCACGGTCTCGATCTGGGCGTACTGCGGGTAGACCCAGAACGGGTTGGTGGTGGCGGTGGCGGTGATCCGCTCGGCGAACTGCGCGCCGAACGCGTCGGCCCCCACCTCCGGCAGGGCCAGCGCCGACTCCGTGGCGGGCGGCAGGCCGCGGGCCGCGAAGTACTGCTTGGCCACGTCGACGTCCGACGTCATCCACTTCGCGAAGTCCGCCGCGGTCTCGGCGCCGGCGCCGTCGACCACGACGAGCGCGCCGCCCCACACCAGGGCGCGCGGGGTGTCGCCGGCCGCCAGGACCGGACGCGACCAGGCGGTCAGCTTCTCCGCGAGCTTCTTGTCGGGCGACTCGGTGACGACGGCGTCGCGCCCGACGATCGCGTCGTCGTAGATCGCGGCCCGGCCCTGCGCGAACAGCGACCGGGCGTCGAACCGGTCGACGTCGGGCGCGATGAGGCCCTGGTCGTAGAGCGACTTGTACCAGGTCACGGCCTCGACGCTCGCGGCGTCGCCGATCGTCACCGTGTTGCCGTCCAGCAGCGGGCTGCCGAACGTCTCCATCCAGATCAGCACGTCCTTGAGCTGGGCCGCCTTGGTGGACGCCGCGTACGGGACCACGCCGCCGCCGAGCTTCTTGAGGTCCTTCAGCGCCGACTCGAACTCGTCGATCGTCGTCGGCGGCTCGGCGATCCCGGCCTTCTCCAGCAGCTCGGCGTTGGCGAGCAGCCCGATCGCGCCGATGTTCCACGGCAGGCCGTACTGCACGCCGTCGAACGACGCGGCCTGCAGGCCCGACTTCGTGTAGTCGACCCCCTGGGCCAGCGGGCCGAGGTCCTGCAGCTTGTTCAGCGCGGCCAGCGAGCCGAGCCACGCCACGTCCACGTGCACGGCCCCCGTGACCTGGCCGCCCTTGACCTGCAGCGTGAGCTGGCTGATGTACTCGTTGTACGGGTAGGAGACCTCACGGACCTTGACGTCGTTGTCGGTCGCGTACTGGCCGAGCAGCTCGCGGATCGCGGGCGCCGCCGTCTCCTCCGTGAGCGACCAGGAGGCGAAGCTGAAGTCGGTCCTGGCGCCGGCCACCGCGGTGCTCGCGGCCTCCGGGGCGGCGGGACCGGCCTCGGGGACGCAGGCCGCGAGCGTCAGGGTGCCCGCGCCGAGGCCGAGGAGCTGCAGCAGGCGGCGGCGGGACAGGGTGGTGTCGGTTGCGGGGTAGACAGGCATGGGGATCCTCCACGATGAGGGGTGGGCGAACGAGGGTGCTGACGGGCCGGGACGGGGACGGCGGGGCCGCCCGCGCCGTCAGCCCTTGACCGCGCCGGCGGTGAGGCCGCCGACCAGGTACTTCTGCAGGGCGATGAAGGCGATGGCCACGGGCAGCGAGACCACCAGGGACGCGGCCATGAGCTCCGGCCAGGCGGTGGACGCCTCGCCGACGAACGTGTTGACGAGGCCGGGCGGCAGGGTCTGCTTCTCGGGGCCGGCGAGCGTCAGGGCGAAGATGAAGTCGTTCCAGCCGCGCACGAAGGCGAACAGCCCGGCCGCGATGAGCCCGGGGGCCGACAGCGGGAGGACGATCGAGTGGATGATCCGCAGCCGCGAGGCGCCGTCGACCCGGGCCGCCTCGATGAGCTCGTCGGGGATCGTGTCGAAGAACCCCTTGAGCATCCAGACGCACAGCGGCAGCGTGAACGTGGTGAAGCTCAGGACCAGCGCGGTGTAGGTGTTGAGCAGCCCGTACGCGCTGAACAGCGAGTAGAGCGTCACCAGCAGCAGCGCCTGCGGGAACATCTGCGACGCGAGCACGAAGTACATCAGCGAGCGGCGCCCGCGATAGCGGAACTTCGAGAACGAGTACCCCATGTACGCGGAGACCAGCACGGACAGCACCGCGGTGAGCACCGAGACCAGCAGGCTGTTGCGCAGGTACACGAAGAGCTGCTCGTTGCCGGCGAGCGCGGCGAAGGCGTCGAGCGTCGGCGTCGCGGGGAACAGCCGGGGCGGGTAGGCGAAGACCTGGTCGCGCGGGGTCAGCGCGGTGGCGAGCAGCCAGTAGACGGGCGCCAGGGCGAAGCCGCCGAAGACCACCACGGTGGACCACGCGGCGATGCGCACGCCGCGGCGCTCGGAGCGCAGCGGGCTGCGCCGGACGGCGCGGCGCGGGGGTGTCGCGGCGTCGGCGGCGTCGCCGTCGGACGGCGTGCCGGGGGTGGGCGTGCGGGTCGGCGTCAGCGAGCTCACTTCGCCTCTCCCTTCTCCGAGAAGCGGATGTAGACGACGACGAGGCCCATCAGCAGGACCATCCAGAGCAGGCCGAGCGCACCGGCGTGGCCGAGGTCGAACCCGTGGAAGGCGGTCTCGTAGACGGCGGTGGCGAAGGTCTGGGTGGAGCCGGCCGGACCGCCGCCGGTGAGCACGTAGATGATGTCGAAGTGCTGGAAGTTCCAGATGAGTTCCAGCAGCAGCACCAGGCCGACGATGCCCTTGACCTGCGGCAGCGTGATCGAGAAGAAGCGGCGCACGGTGCCGGCGCCGTCCATCTCCGCGGCCTCGTGCAGCTCGCGCGGCACGGTCTGCAGGCCGGCCAGGAGCATCACCATCATCCAGGGGAAGGACTGCCAGGTCTTGGCCACGATCACCGCCGTCATCGCGGTGCCGGGCTGGGCGAGCCACGGCACGGCGCCGTCGACGAGGCCGAGCGTCTCCAGGAGCGCGTTCAGCACGCCGTAGTTGGCGTTGAAGATCCACATCCACAGGAACGAGACGACGACGCCGGGCACCAGCCAGGGGATGAGCATGAGGCCGCGCAGCACCTTGGCGCCGCGGATGCGGGTGTTCAGGGCGAGGGCCAGCGCGAAGCCGATGACGAACGGGAAGATCGTCGTGCCGACCGTGAACACCAGGGTCTGGCCCAGCAGGCGGGGGAAGTCGCCGGTCAGGACGTCGACGATGTTCTGCAGGCCGACGAACGTGCGGCCCGGGACGACCAGGCTCTGCTCGAAGAACGCGGCGACGAGCGCCGCGACGAGCGGGTAGAGCACCACGCCCAGCAGGAGGGCCCCGCCGGGCAGGAGCAGGAGCAGGGCGAACTGACCGTCGGTGAGCCGCCGTGGTGGCGAATGTGAACTAGTGTTACGAACAGTTTCAAGCTGTGAAGCGGACATCGCTGATGTTCCTCGTCGTCGAGGGCGGGCGGCTGGTGCGACCGCAACAATGGCCGATGCTGTGCGGTTCTGTCAATCAGTGTGCGCGAGCGTTCCACACCGTGGATCGGCAGATGTAACAGAAAATCACACAACCGATCAGAAGTTAAGAGCGCGAAGAAGACCGCCTGGCCGGCTGATCACCGGCCCGACGGGCTGACCTGCGGGTCCGTCCGCGCTACCGGCGCGGCGGCGCCGTCGTCGGGAAGAGGGGCCGCGGCGGCGGGGCCTGCTCGCGCGGCGGGGGGAACGTGACCGGCAGCCGGGCGGGGAACCGCATCCACGGGCTGGTGGCCCACTCGACCTCGTCCGGGTCGCCCACGAGGGTCACCTGGAGGCGCTGCAGCAGCTCGGCGACCGCGATCCGCGAGACCACGCGCCCCAGCCGGGGTGCGGGGCAGCGGTGCGCGCCCGCGCCGAACGACAGGTAGGCGCGGTTGCCGACGGTGTCCCACGGGTCATCGGACTGCACCAGCGGGTCGTGGTTGGCCGCGTGCACGGCGACCACCACCGGGTCGCCCCGCTGGATCAGCTTGTCGTCGATCACCACGTCGCGCACCGCGAACCGCGGCATCAGGTTCGGGTTGGTCGTGGACCGCCACAGCACCTCGTCGAGCGCGTCGTCGATGTGCAGGCGGCCGCCCGAGATCCGGTGCGAGAACCGGGGGTCGCTCAGGACCAGCACGAGGGTCTGGGCGATCCAGGCCATCAGCGACTCGGTCGCCGCGGCGGTGATGGCCGTCAGCGTCTGGGCCCGTTCGAGGTCGGTGTGGAAGTTCTCGTGCACGGACAGGACGCCGGCGATGTCCCGGGTGCCGAGCGCCCGGCTGTGGGCGATGTGCCCGGTCACGATCCCGCGCAGCTCGTCCGTCAGGGCGCGGGTCTCGGCTCCACCCTCGAAGATCGACCGGGTGATCTCCTGCAGGCGCTGCGCCTGGGTGGGCTCCAGCCCGTCCAGCTCGGACAGCACGAGGAACGGCACGACCGCGGCGTACTCGGCGACCAGGTCGGCCCGGCCGCGGTCCTGGAACCGGTCGATGAGCATGCCGCACAGCCTGCGGGTGATCGCGCCGGCCCGGGTCTCGTCGATCTCCTCCAGCGCGTCGTCCACCGGGGGGCGCAGGCGCGCGTGCTTGGGTCCGTCGGCGTCGGCCAGGGTGGGCTTCGGGGCCTTGGCGAGCACGAGGTGCAGCGTCGACTCCGGGCCGAGCGGCGCCTCGGTGTGCCCGCGCCAGATCGAGGGATCCTTGATGAACGTGCGGTCGTCCCGCAGCACGCCGACCGCCGCCGAGTGACCCAGCACCAGCCAGCCGGGCACCCCCGCCTCCAGCTCGACCGGGGCGACCGAGCCCCACCGCTGCCGCAGCCGCTCGTACACGGCGTTCGCGTCGGCTGCGGCCGTGGTCTCCACCAGCAGCGTGCGGTCGGTGACGTCGCCGAGGCGCACCGTTGGGCCCGACGGCGGTGATGCGGTCACGTTTCCCCTCTCGTCGGGGCCTGATCCGGGGTCGTTCGTGACACCGCGCACAAGCCCCCCGCTCGGGATGCTAACCGCGAGCGGTCGGAGATTGCCAGTAGCAATACCGCAGGTCACGATCCGGCAAGGGGCTGCACGGCGCTTGTCGGCGCCCGGCCGCATCGGCAGGATGTGCGCTATGCCCCAGGCCACTCCTCTTCTTCGTATCCTCAACGTGCTGCTCGCCCCCGGCCTGCGCACCCGCAAGGACCCCGACGCCGTCTTCGACGGCCTGCTCGCCGAGGCCCAGCGCGGACGGGTCGCGCTCGGCGCCGACGAGCTCGCGGCGCTCGACAGCCTGCGCCTGCTGCTCGCGGACCACGCCGCCAACCCCGACCTGAGCGCCATGGGCTGGTCCAGCACGCAGGACCAGATCCGGGCCCGCCTGACCAACCGCGCGATCGTGCGCGACCTCCAGGCGAGCCGCCCCGAGGTGAAGGACGAGCCGGTCACCGCGCCGGTGTTCGTCGTCGGGCTGCCGCGCACCGGGACCACCGTGACGTACAACCTGATCGCCCGGCACCCCGGCCACCGCGGCCCCAAGCTGTGGGAGATGGACAACCTGGGCCTGCCGCGTCCCGCGGCGGAGCGCGAGAAGCTGATCGCGCAGGCCCGCAAGCGGTACGCGACCGTGGCCAGGCTCAGCCCCACGTGGGGGCACCTGCACCCGCTGATCGCCGACAGCGAGGAGGAGGACTTCATGCTGCGCGCGCACACCGAGATGTTCGCCACCTGGGGTCCGGCGCCGCGCTACCTCGACTGGGTCGTTGCCGCCGATCTGACGGAGGACTACCGGTTCCTGCACGACGCGCTGCAGATCATGGCCGCCGGCGAGGCACCGGACCGCTGGGTGCTCAAGCACCCCATGGACCTGTGGCGGATGCCGGAGATCCTGCGGGCCTTCCCGGGGGCGCGCTTCGTCTGGACGCACCGCGCCCCCGGTGCCGCCGTCGCCTCTGGCTGCTCCATGGCCGAGGCGACCGAGACGATGTACATCAAGCCCGGCCGCATCGACCTGGAGCGGATCGGCCAGGACTGGCTGAAGATCTCCGCGGACGGGGTGGCGCGCGCGGTCGCGCTGCGCGAGCAGCTGCCCGACGACGCCGTGATCGACGTGGTCTACGACGACCTGATGAAGGACCCCGAGACGGTGGTGCACGGGCTGTTCGAGACCCTGGGCCTGGACTGGGGCGCGGCGGACGACACCAACCTCGCCGCGGCCCTCGACCGCAGCGGCCACCGCCCGCACGCGTACTCGCTGGAGCGGTACGGCCTGGACGAGGCGCAGGTGGCCGACGCGTTCTCGGCCTACAAGATCCCGGCCTCGGTCCTCGGCTGACCGGAGACCAGGAAGTCGGCGACGCCCATGTCCGAGCTGACGGCCCGGGCGGCGTCGTCCGCCGCCCGGCCGGCGGCCTCGACGGCCTGACGCTGGGCCTCCGGCGCGACGACCGTGCGCCACGGCCGGGCGCCCGCGGGCAGCTCGACGAGCCCGACGACGGCGTCGGCGACCGCCCTCGGGTCCTCGCCCGCCTCGGCCTGGCGCCCGGTCAGCTCCGCGACGAAGCGGCCCATGCCGTCGCCGTAGGCCGTCATCCGGTCTGCGTCCGCGGGCGGGGCGGCGTTCGTCCCGATGCTGGTCGGGTAGGGGGCCGGCTCGACCACGACCGACTCGACGCCGAAGGGCGCCAGCTCGTGGCGCCACGCCTCCGTGAGGCTGCCGAGCGCGGCCTTGCTCGCGGCGTACAGGCCGCTGTACGGGAGGGTCACCCGGCTCGAGACCGAGCCGATCTGGACCAGCACCCCGTGACCCTGCTCCCGGAGGTGCGGGAGGGCGGCGCGGTTCACCCGGAGGGCGCCGAGCACGTTGACGTCGAGCTGCCGCTGCGCCTCGTCGGCCGAGAACGCCTCGACGGGCCCGGGGAAGATCGCGCCGGCGTTGTTGACGACCACGTCGATCCGCCCCGCGGTCCGCAGGACGTCGGCGACGGCGCGGTCGGCGGACTCCTGATCCGTCACGTCGAGCTCGACGACCCGGAGGTGCAGCCCTTCCGTGGCCGCGAACGCGGCCAGCTCGGCGGCGGCCCGCTCGTTCCGGCCGCTCACGCCGCGCAGCGCGGCGAACACCTGGTGGCCCCTCCGGGCCAGGGACTCCACGGTCAGGCGGCCGAACCCTGAGCTCGCCCCGGTCACCAGCACCACGCGCGGCTCGGTGGTCACATCGCTCATCAGCATCTCCATCGTCGGTGTCTCCATCACTCAACTGGGGTGGCACCCCAGTTGTCCTCAACATATGGAGGGGCACCCCGTTTGTCAACGAGCGGCCCGGCTACGATGTGGAGGGACACCCCGGTCGATCACTGGTTGGAGCTCGTGTGGCAGACACCGCGGCCGCCTCGGCGGCGCCGGCACGACCGCTGCGGGCCGACGCCCGGCGCAACTACGACCGCATCCTCGCGGCCGCCGAGGCCGAGGTGGCGCGGTCCGGGGCGAACGCGTCGCTCGAGGAGATCGCCCGGCAGGCAGGCGTCGGCTCCGCCACCCTGCACCGCCACTTCCCGACCCGGCAGGCGCTGCTCGAGGAGGTCTTCCACGACCGCGTCGAGGTGCTGTGCGCCCAGGCCCGCGAGCTCGCCACGAGTGACGAGCCCGGTGAGGCGCTCGTGACGTGGCTGCGCGCGGTCGCCGTCTACGGGGCGACCACGCGTGGCCTGGCGGCCTCGCTGATGATGGGGCCGTCGCACCCGCCGTCGGGCAGGGGGTGCGGGGAGATGCTGCTCGACGCCGGCGGCGAGCTGCTGCGGCGCGCCCAGGACGCCGGTGCGGTCCGGCGCGAGACGTCCATGATCGACCTGCTGACGCTCGTCAACGCGGTCTCGCTGGTCACCGAGGGAGACGCCGACGCGGCCGACGAGGCCGTGCGCCTCGTCTCTCTCGCGATCGACGGCGTGCGGCCGCTGCCCGTGCCGTCGGCCTGACCGCTGCCGCCTGTTCCGTCGGCGACTCTTCCGGCGGCGCCAGGGGCGCCGCCGGGGCGATCAGCGGGCGGCCGGGCCCGGCGGGAACTCGGGGCGCTCGAAGGCGTCGCGGATCCGCAGGCGGATGGTCGCGTCCAGGGCCTGGAGCTTCTTCGAGGCGCCCCGCTCGGTCACGTCCGAGATGTCCGTGACCACGTAGCCGATGTCGCCGCGCGTGGCGAGCATCTGGCCCTCGATGTTGGCGCCGTGGTCGGCGAAGATCTGGTTCACGGTGGCCAGCACGCCCGGCACGTTGCGGTGCAGCAGCTTGATGCGGCCCACGCCCGTGTGCTCCAGCTGGAGGTTGGGCAGGTTGACGCTGAGCATCGTCGAGCCGGTCGTCACGTAGTCGCTCAGCTTCTTGGCCACGAACTGGCCGATCGCCTCCTGCGCCTCCTCGGTGGAGCCGCCCACGTGCGGCGTGAGGATCACGTTCGGCAGGCCGCGCAGCACCGACTCGAAGGTGTCGCCGCGCTTCTTGGGCTCCTCCGGGAACACGTCGACCGCGGCGCCCGACAGGTGCCCGGACGTGATGTGCTCGGCCAGCGAGTCGACGTCGACCACGAACCCGCGGCACAGGTTGAGGAAGATCGCGCCCGGCTTCATGCGGGCGAACTGCTTCTCGCCGAACAGCCCGGCGTTGCCGGAGCGGCCGTCCACGTGCAGCGTGACGATGTCGGCGGTCTCCAGGAGCTCGTCCAGCGTCTCCAGGCGGCGCGCGTTGCCCAGCGCCAGCTTCTCCGCGGTGTCGTAGAAGACGACGGACATGCCCAGGTTCTCGGCGAGCACGGAGAGCTGCGAGCCGATGTTGCCGTAGCCGATGATGCCGAGGGTGCGGCCGCGCACCTCGTGCGAGCCGTCCGCCGACTTGTCCCACACGCCCGCGTGCAGGGCGCGGTCGCGCTCCGTCATGCGGCGGGTCAGGGAGATGATCTCCGCGATCGCCAGCTCCACCACGGAGCGGGTGTTGGAGAACGGCGCGTTGAACACCGCGACGCCGCGGTGCGCGGCCGCCGTCAGGTTGATCTGGTTGGTGCCGATGCTGAAGGCGCCGACGCCGACCAGGCTGTCGGACTCGGCCAGCACGCGCGCCGTCACCTCGGTCTTGGACCGGATGCCGAGGAGCTGGACGCCGTCGAGCGCCGCGATGAGCTCGTCCTCGTCGAGCGCTCCCTTGCGGTAGTCGACCTCGTACCCGGCCGACTCGAGGATCGGGACGGAGGTGGGGTGGACGTTCTCGAGGAGAAGGGCTCGCTGCACGCACCCATGGTGCGCCAGGGGGAGCGGTGGCGACAAACGGATCGGGCCCACGTCCCGCCTGCTGGGACGGCAGGTGGGACGCGGGCCGACGGGTCCTCCGCGGCAGGCGCGGGTCAGAACCCTTCGGGCAGGTCGCGCGCGTGCACCACGACGAGGCGCTGCGTGGGTCGGGTCATCGCCACGTACAGGTCGCTGGTCCCGCCGGCGCCCTCGGCGATCGCCGCCGGCTCCACCAGCACCACGGCGTCGAACTCCAGGCCCTTGGTCTCGCGCGGCGCCAGGACGGTCACCTGCGCGTCCTCCGGCCGCTGGGCCGACAGGCGCGCGGCCTCCTCGGCGCCGACGGCCGAGGCCAGCGCCCCGGCCACGGCCTCGGCCAGGCGCGCGACGCCGCCCGCCGGCGCGACGACGGCCACCCGGCCGGCGTCGGGCCCCACCAGCTCCTTGACGAGGGCCAGCGCCTGGGCGACCACGACGCCGTCGTCCGGCAGGCCGTCCGGGCCCGCCGGCGTGGGGACGACGTCGAGGGAGCCCTCGACGTCGCGCGCGGCCCGCAGGTCCGAGACGGGCAGCCGCGCGGCCCGCGCGACCCGCTGGGCGGTGTCGGCCACGGTGGACGGCGTGCGGTAGGAGACCGTGAGCTCCGACAGGCGCCAGCCGTCGCGCAGCAGCGGGGTGAGCATGCGGTCCCAGCTGCGCGCCCCGGCCGCGGACGACGTCTGGGCCACGTCGCCGACGATGGTCATCGACCGCGTCGGCACCCGGCGCACCAGCGCCCGCCAGGCCATGGGGGACAGCTCCTGGGCCTCGTCGACCACCACGTGACCGTACGTCCAGGAGCGGTCGCCGGCGGCGCGCTCCGCCGTCGTCAGGGACGGGCCGCTCGCGGCGAACCGGGAGGCGAGCGTCTCGGCGTCGACCAGGCCGCCGCCCGCGCCGCTCGCGGACAGCACGCTGCGCGCGTACTCGACCTCGCGGGCCTGCTCGGCCTCCCGCAGGCGGGCCTCGGCCAGGGCCACGGAGTCGTCCTCGCCGAGCAGCTCGTACGCCTCGTCCAGGATCGGCACGTCCGACTCCGTCCACGGCGCGCCCGCCTCCCGCACCAGCAGGCGCCGCTCGCGCTCGGACAGCTCCGGCGCGGCCTCGGCCAGCCGGTGCGGCTTGGCGTACAGGTCGGCGACGAGCTTCTCCGGCGTGATCGGCAGCCAGGCGAGGTTGAGCGCCACGCGGACGTCGCGGTCGGAGCGCAGGTCCTCGGTCACCGACGCGCGGTCCTCGGACGACAGCGGGGCGCCGTCGAAGTCGCGGTACTGGTCGGCGAGCCGGCCGAGCATGTCGCGCACGAACGACGCGCGCGCCAGGTTGTGCGGCTTGTGCGTGCGGCGGGCGCGCGCGATCGCGTCGGCGACGTCGCGCGGGCGGATCACGAAGTCGTGCCCCTCGACCCGCACCTCGACGTCGTACCGCGGCACGCGCTCGCGGGCCCGCACGGCCCGGCGGATGACCTTGCGCCACAGCAGCAGGCCCTTGAGCCGGGCCACCTGCCCCTCGTCCACGGCGGTCGCCCGGATCCCCGGGACGAGGTCGCCGATCGTGGTGGACACCACGCCGGTCTCGCCCAGCGAGGGGAGCACCTGGTCGATGTACCGCAGGAACGCGCTCGACGGGCCGACCACCAGCACGCCGGAGCGCTCCAGCAGGCGCCGGTGCGCGTACAGCAGGTACGCCGCGCGGTGCAGCGCCACCGCGGTCTTGCCGGTGCCGGGCCCGCCCTGCACCACCAGCGCGCCGGAGAGGTCGGAGCGGATGATGCGGTCCTGCTCGGCCTGGATGGTCGCGACGATGTCCGTCATCCGGCCGGTGCGGCCCTGGGCCATCGCCGCCAGCAGCGCGCCCTCGCCGGACAGCGCGTCCGCGTCGATGTCGCCGTCGAGGTCCAGGACCTCGTCCTCCAGGCCCGTGACCGCCCGGCCCTTGGTCACCAGGTGCCGCCGCCGCCGCACGTCGCCCGGGTGCAGCGCCGTGGCCCGGTAGAAGGCCTCGGCGGCCGGGGCGCGCCAGTCGGTCAGCATGGACCGGTGCTCGGCGTCGGTCAGCCCGATGCGCCCCACGTACCGGGTCACCGCGCCGTCCTCGGACCCCTCTGCGAGGTCGAGGCGGCCGAAGACCAGGCGGTCCTCGACGGCGTCGAGCTGCGCGGCGCGGTCCTCGTAGAGGGTCGCGAACGCGTCCCGCTCGCTGCGGTTCTGGTGCGTGCCCGTGGAGCCCGCCAGGCGGACGTCCCGCAGCCGGTTCGCGGTGGTGCCGCGCAGGGTGTCCAAGCGGACGTACATCGTGTCGACGACTGCTTGCTCGTGGGCGAGCTCGCCCGCGATTCCCGTCACGCCCTACCTCCGTGTGCCACCAGGGAGCCTCCGTTTTCCACCAGCGCGATCTTTCCGGTCGTAATCAACCGGCCGACCATTATTGCCCACCCGTCGGCCTGTCCGCTGACACGGCGTCATCTCGCTGGATAGGATCGCCGCCATGGCACTGGGCGGGGCGGGATCTGCGAGGCCCGGAGGCGGGTCAGGACCCGAGGCGCGCCCGGCCCGGCTCGACGGCCCCATCTCGGTGCTCCTGGTCGAGGACGACGACGCCGACGCGTTCCTCGTGAGCGAGCTGCTGGCCGACGCGGACGTCGAGGCCGACCTGCGCGCCGACCTGCACCGCGCCCGCTCCGTGGACGAGGCGCTCGGGATCCTGTCCATGGTCTCGGTGGACTGCCTGCTGCTGGACCTGGGCCTGCCCGACGCCGAGGGGCTGGAGGCCCTGCGCCGCGTCATCGAGGGCATCGAGGTGCTGCCCGTGCAGCCCGCCGTCGTGGTGCTCACCGGGAACACGTCGAACGACCTGGGCTCCGCCGCCGTCGCGAACGGCGCCGACGACTACCTGGTCAAGGGCGACGTCGACGGCGACGGGCTCGCCCGCTGCCTGCGCTACGCGACGCTGCGCCGCCGGTCCGCCGCCCAGCAGATCGCGCTGTTCCGCAGCGAGGTGCGCGCGGCCGAGACCACGCGCCTGGAGCGCGCGCTGCTCCCCAAGGAGCTCGTCACCGACGAGCGGGTCTCGGTCATGGTCGGCTACCTGCCGGGCGGCAACGGCCTGCTCGGCGGCGACTTCTTCGACACGGTCGAGCGCCCCGACGGCACCCTGGTCACGGTCATCGGCGACGTCGCCGGGCACGGCCCGGACGAGGCCGCCCTCGGCGCCGCCATGCGGACGGCGTGGCGCACCCTCGTGCTCGCCGACACGCCCGCGGACGACGTCCTGCCCCTGCTGGAGCGCGTCCTCCTGGCCGAGCGCGGCCGTCCCGAGGTGTTCGTCACCATCTGCCAGGCCGTGATCTCGGCGGACCGCACGCACATGGACGTCTACCTCGCCGGGCACCTCCCGCCGCTGCTCGTGGTGCCGCAGGCGGCAGACGGCGAGGCCGCCGCCACCCACAAGTGCGAGGAGCTGCCCTCGTCGGACCGCGGCCGCGCGCTCGGCATCCCCGTCGAGGGCACCTGGACCGCGCACCGCGTGCGCCTGCCGGAGGTGTGGACCGCGGTGCTCTACACCGACGGGCTCGTGGAGGCGGCCGTCGGCGCCGACCCCGGCGGCACGCCCGTCCTGCCGCCCAGCGCCCACGGCCGGATGCCGCGCCTCGGCGCGCACGGCCTGCGCAGCGTCGTCGAGCACGAGATGGACCAGGGCACCGACGAGGTGGTGACCCGCGTGCTGCGCCGGGTGCGCGCGCTGCACGGCGGCCCCCTGGTGGACGACGCCGCGCTGCTCTTCGTCGGCTGGGCCGGCGCCGGCGCCACCGAGCCCGGTGAACGCACCTCGACCCTGGCCGACTCGGTGGAGTGGTCGCGGGCATGACTCTGGTGCCGGACGAGCACCGGTTCACCGGTGTGTCGATGCGTCGTCGCCTCGCGCGGCTGCTCGGCGCGGTCGCGGCCATGCTCGTGCTGGCGCTCGCCGTCGCGGTGCTCGCCCTGGTCCAGTCCCGCGGCCTGGACGCCCGGGCCGACGGCCCGTACTACCGGGCCCTGGTCGACGGCGAGCGGGCCTCCCTGGCGCTGGCCGACGCCGACTCGTCGCTGCGCGCCTACCGCGCCACCTGCGACGAGGCCGCGCTCGAGCCCTGGACGCGCGCCGTCGGGTCGACCGGCCGCATCATGCTCCTGGGCGACGTCGAGCGGCGCGCCCTGCAGTCGGACGCCGAGGTGGCGCTGGCCTACGAGGAGGCGGTGCGGCGCACCGACGCCTGGTTCGACGAGTACGCCGAACCGGTGGTGGCGGCCGTCGAGGCGGCGCCGCCGGGCCAGGTGGACTGCCGCATGGAACTGCTCAGGACGGCCCCGCCCACCGTCGAGGGCGACGCTCTGTACGCGGCCGCCAACGCCGCCGTCGTCCACTACCTGGCCGAGCTCGGGGCGCAGCGGGACGCGATCGTGGAGACCCGGACCGTCTGGGAGCGGCTGCTGCTGGGGGCGGTGGCGACGCTCGTGCTCGTGGTCGTGCTGATGGGCACGATGATGTGGCTCGCCCTGGAGTCCTGGGTGATCCGGCCGCTGACCGAGCTGACGGCCGCCGTCCGGGTGGTGAGCAGCGGGGTGCTCGGGCGCGAGATCCGGCCCGCCGGCACGGGCGAGGTGGCCCTGCTCGCCATGCACGTGGAGACGATGCGCCGCGAGCTGGTGCACCAGGTGGAGGAGATCCGCCTGTCGCACCAGGAGGTGGAGAACGCGCACACGCTGCTCAGCGAGCAGGCGCGCGAGCTGGAGCGGTCCAACCGCGACCTGGAGCAGTTCGCCTACGTGGCCTCGCACGACCTCCAGGAGCCGCTGCGCAAGGTCGCGAGCTTCACGCAGCTCCTGCAGAAGCGGTACGGCGGGTCGCTCGACGAGCGCGCCGACCAGTACATCGAGTTCGCCGTGGACGGCGCCAAGCGCATGCAGCGGCTCATCCAGGACCTCCTGAGCTTCTCGCGCGTGGGCCGCACGGGCGTGCCGCGCGAGGACGTGGAGCTGGAGGGCGTGCTCACGGCGGCGTTGTCCGAGCTGTCTGAGCGGATCGAGGAGTCGGGGGCCGAGATCGTCCACGACCCGATGCCCGTGGTGCACGGCGAGCGGGCCCTGCTGCAGCAGATCTTCGTGAACCTGATCGGCAACTCGCTCAAGTTCCGCGACCCGGAGCGCACGCCGAACGTGCGGATCGAGGTGCGCAGCATGCGGGCGCACTGGGAGATCTCGGTGGTGGACAACGGCATCGGCATCGACGCCCAGTACGCGGAGCGGGTGTTCGTCATCTTCCAGCGCCTGCACTCGCGCGAGCAGTACGCGGGCACCGGCATCGGCCTCTCGCTGGTCAAACGGATCGTGGAGTACCACAAGGGCCGCATCTGGATCGAGCCGGCGGACGGCGGCGGCACCATCGTGCGGTTCACCCTGGCCCGGCGGCAGGGGCAACCTGCCACGGGGCGCCTTTCGACCGAACGGGCCCAGTCGACTACGCTTCAATGAAGCGGCCTGACCAGGGCCGACGGCGGGGCGCGACGAAGGGGCCCGCCGGTGAGGACTCCATGGGACAGGTACGGGCCGGGTGGTCAACGTGAGCGGTCAGAAGGTGATGGAGATCCTCCTCGTGGAGGACGATCCGGGCGACGTCCTGATGACGCGCGAGGCGTTCGAGGATCACCGCGTCGCCAACAACGTCTCCGTGGTCGGCGACGGCGTGAGCGCGCTGGAGTTCCTGCGCAAGCAGGGGCAGTACGCCAAGGTGCCGACGCCTGACCTGGTGCTGCTCGACCTCAACCTGCCGAAGATGGACGGCCTCGAGGTGCTCGCCGTCGCCAAGGGCGACCCGATGCTGCGGCACATCCCCGTGGTGGTGCTGACCACGTCGGACGCCCAGGAGGACGTGGTGGGCTCCTACTCCCTGCACGCCAACGCGTACGTGACCAAGCCGGTGGACTTCGACCGGTTCATCGACGTGGTGCGCCAGATCGACGACTTCTTCGTGTCCGTGGTGCGCCTGCCCGGCAGGTGAGGTCGAACTGCTCGCGACGCTCTGGGCGTAACGGGAAGACACCCGGCCGTCCCGACGTTGGACCAGAGCAGACACCCTTTCGGATCGGGTGATCGGCAGTACTCCGACGAGCGAGGGAGCGCACGTGCTAGACCCCCAGGGCATCTACGACGTCGACGAGGCAGCGGTGGAGCGCACGCTGGGTCGCAGCGTGCCCGGCAGCTCCGACGGGCCCGTCCTGCTGCACGCCGTCCGCGGGTTCGTGGACGCCGGCAGCGCGGGCGACCTCGCCGTCGAGCACCTGATCGACGAGTTCCGCGTGGAGCGTCTGGTGACGTTCGACGTCGACCAGCTGCTCGACTACCGCTCCAAGCGGGCGACCATGACCTTCGACTCCGACCGGTGGGCCGACTACCAGGCCCCCTACCTCGCGGTCGACCACCTGACCGACGCCGAGGGCACGGGCTTCCTGCTGCTGCACGGCGCCGAGCCGGACCTGCAGTGGGAACGCGTCGTGGCCGGGCTGATCCAGCTCGTCGAGCGGTTCGGCGTGAGCCTCGTCGTGGGCATCCAGGGCATCCCGATGGGGCTGCCCCACACCCGCCCGCTGTCCCTGACGGCGCACGCCACCCGGCCCGGGCTGGTCGACGACTACACGTCGTGGTTCGGCAGCGTGAAGGTGCCGGGCTCGCTGTCCGCGCTCCTCGAGTACCGCCTCGGTGAGGCGGGGCACGACGCGCTCGGCTTCACGGTCCACGTGCCGCACTACCTGGCGCAGTCGCAGTACCCGCCGGCCACGGTGGTCGCGCTGCACCACACGGAGCGGGCGACCGGGCTCGACCTGGCCGTCGCCGGCCTCGAGGAGGCCGCGACGGACGCCAAGATCGAGGTGGAGAAGCAGGTCGCGGAGTCGACCGAGATCGCCGCCGTCGTCAAGGCGCTGGAGGAGCAGTACGACGCCTTCGCCCGGTCTATCGGCCGGCCGAGCCTGCTCGCGGAGACCACGCCGATCCCGAGCGCGGAGGAGCTGGGCGCGGAGTTCGAGCGGTTCCTCGCACAGCAGAACGGCGACTGACGCCCGCTCCTGCCCTTGTGCCCGCCAGGTCGGCAGCCTCATGGCGCTGGTCGGGCGAGATCGGCAGTCTGCCGACCTCGGTCCGCGAGGTCGGCAGCCCCCTGACCCCGGCCGGCCAGGTCGGCACTTTGCGTCGAGGTCGGCACAGCCCTGTGC